>ONGK01000010.1 GCA_900317345.1 uncultured Bacteroidales bacterium
GCCCCTCGACTTGCATGTGTTAGGCCTGTCGCTAGCGTTCATCCTGAGCCAGGATCAAACTCTTCGTTGTAAAAGAAATTATAAGATAGCTCAGAATAACCGATTTATTTAAGTGTAATTGTCGGGAACCATTTGTTTGGATTTCGCAGCCTACTTACTTCCGCCGCTACATCCTTTTCAGTTCTTGTACTACACTAATTGTATCAATCTTTCAATTTGTTTTCTTTCGGTTTGGCGCAAAAAAATTAGGTCCTCCAAAGAGAATCTGAATTTTAATGTCCGGAACTCCGGTAGAAAATCGAAACACACTTGTTTCTCAAAAGCGAGTGCAAAGGTACTGCTTTTTTTTGAACTGACCAAATATTTTTCAAAAAAAATGCAAGAAAAAATGCATTTTCTTTGTAACTCGCTGATTTTCAGCACCAATTATTTTTGCCTTTTTTGAGGTATATGGGCAAAAATATGTTATATAACACAAAATCGACCTCCTTCACACGCGTATATAATATAATATTTAAGGAACGGGCGCGCACGCGCACAAAGAAAACACAACAAAATGCAAAAAAAATGCAAAAAAATGCAAAAAAATTTGTGTATGTCAAAAAAAAGCAGTACCTTTGCACCCGCTTTCAAAAAAAAGCAGAGTTCTTATACTTGATATAAAGAATAAAAATTGCGGAAATAGCTCAGTTGGTAGAGCACGACCTTGCCAAGGTCGGGGTCGCGAGTTCGAGTCTCGTTTTCCGCTCTTTTTTTTTGCCCAGATGGCGGGAAATTGGTATACACGCTACTTTGAGGGGGTAGTGGTCGCAAGATCGTGTGAGTTCGAGTCTCATCCTGCGCACAAAAATGACATAATCGTACGATTATGTCATTTTTTTTTGTGTATGTCATTTTTTTTTCGTACTTTTGCGCTCGCAAAAGTTATTAAGCTATGAGAAAACTGATGTTTGGGCTGCTGATATTGGCAGCAATAAGCGCAAATGCGCAGATAAATGCCATTCTTGGCGATTGGAAAACCGTTGACGACAAAACCGGCGAACAACGCTCTGTCGTCACAATCTACAAGGCTTCGGACGGCCTATATTACGGCAAAATCAGCAAGATGCTCATGTACGGGTCCGAACTGCGCTGCGAGGCTTGCAAAGACGAAGACCACAACGCGCCTATTGAAGGACTCGTCATCATCCGCGGCATGAAAGCCGAATACGGACAACTGGTCGGAGGAAAGGTCCTGGACCCCGAGTCCGGCAAGTTCTACTATGGTAAGATTTACCTCAAAGACGGCAAACTCGTGCTGCGAGGCTCGCTCGATAAACGCGGTTTCCTCGGACGTAACCAAACATGGATTCGCAAATGAAACTGGTCTTTGCTTCAAATAATGCGCATAAATTATGCGAAGTACGTGCCATGATGCCTGCCGGCATTGAGGTGCTGAGTCTGCACGAGATAGGCTTTGAGCACGAGATTGACGAAACGGGCACTACACTCGCTGAAAACAGCAAAATCAAGGCGGATACGGTGGCCGAATGGCTCAAGGCACATGACAAATGGTCGTCTGTGGATGGCGTGTTCGCGGACGATACGGGCCTCGAGATTGATGCACTCAACGGCCAGCCTGGCGTGTATTCCGCCAGATGGGCAGGAAGCGCGGAGTCCAACCGCGCAAAAGCCCTGCATGAACTGGAAGGCAAAGACAACAGAAACTGCCATTTCAAAACGGTTATCACGCTGATAACCAACGATAAAACCACACAGGTAGAAGGTCTCGTGCGCGGAAAAATAACGACCGAAGAATACGGTCACGGAGGCTTCGGATACGACCCTATCTTTATTCCGGAAGGCTATGACAAAACCTTCGGCGAACTACCGGCAGAGGTGAAGAACAGCGTCAGCCACCGAGCAAGAGCGATAGCCAATTTAGTCGAAGTGCTAAAAATGTACGATTATTAAGATTTTGCCCATTTATACGTGCTCGGTATAATCTCGGACTCTTATCGGAGGCAAGTCGGAGTTATATCGGACTCAAAAACATACACGATTATTAAGATTTATGAGAAAGTCAAGAATCATATTCTTCTCCATTCTGACATTCGTATACTGTGTTTCGGCGCAGGCGGAGCAGTGGACAACCTATTTCGCGTACAATAACGTCACGCAGATTGCGA
The DNA here is from genome assembly GCA_900317345.1 of uncultured Bacteroidales bacterium. Taxonomy (GTDB): domain Bacteria; phylum Bacteroidota; class Bacteroidia; order Bacteroidales; family Paludibacteraceae; genus Colicola. The sequence goes on from ONGK01000010.1 coordinate 2,169, forward strand.
TGGCTTCGGACAGGGTCTTCGCCGTTTCTGATGGTAGCTTGTTCAGCGTGGACAAGCAGACTGAGATGATTACCAAATACGACCGGCAATCCGGTCTGCACGGAACAGGAATCAACTGCATCCACTACGATTCGATTGGTAATCAGTTGATTATCGCCTATAGTGACGGAAAGATTGATATTCTTTCTCCGCGCGGGAATACCTATATCAGCGAACTGTATAACAAGGATATGACGCAGCGGAAGGACATCTATAATGTCACCATTAAAGGCCGCACAGCATACCTATCCACGCATTACGGTGTACAGACGATGGATTTGCGTGAGAACAAACTGGTGGATAGTTACTGGCTCCGCCCTGGCGGACAGGAGACGCCTATTCAAGACATATTGGTTATGTCTGATAGTATTTTCGCCTTCGCGTCGGATAGCCTCTATTGCGCCTCTCTTGCAGACAATCTCGTGGATTACACCTATTGGAAACGCGAGAAGCGCAGTGCCCGTATTTTACCGGACGCCACAAAGGGAAAGCGCTATGTTGACGGCAACAACACTTGGTCTGCCGGCGGTTCTCTCGGTATCACCCGCGTCACCCCCACCGAAACCATCAACTACAAACCCGATGGCCCCCTTGTAAATATACCCTATAGACTTCGTGTCGCAGGAACCAGAGTTGGTCTTGTACAAGGTGGTTATGCCGCTCCATTTTTTTATCGACCAGGAATGGTGATGCTTTGGGATGACGAACATTGGACTAATTTCGACCAACAATATATGACCGCACATTTAGGTGTCCAAAATAGTAAAGATTATTGTGACATAGCCTTTGATCCTGCTGACTCATCACACTTTTTTGTAGCAAGTTTTGGATATGGACTCATGGAATTTAGGCAAGATACCTTTTATCATCACTATAATTCTTCCAACAGCGCTATTGAACCCGTTATTCCTAATGGCAAATATCCATATCTATGGGTAGATGGATTAAAGTTTGATAATGATGGTAATCTATGGATGTTAAACGTATGTACTAATGGCATCAAGGTTCTAACACCGGATACTGCCTGGCTTTCCTTCTCCAATGTCGCCTGCTCCGAGCTCGACCGTGCCCAAGACCTGATTATTTCTAATCACAATCCGAATATTAAGATTTTCTCTTCTTATAGACGGGGTATTGGCATCATGGATGACAATGGTACACTTGAGGATCAAACGGATGACCGATCAGTCTTTTGTTCCTCTTTTACAGATGAAAACGGAATCGGATTGCTCATAGCTCGTATTCGCTCCATATTCCAGCCATCAGATGGGTCCTTATTGATTGGTACAGAGGCTGGTTTATTCCGTATCATTAACCCCGAGAACTTGCTTACCAACACCGCTCCTTGTTTGCCACTCATTGTTGACGACCCCGAGGAGGGACGGGTTGACATTTTTTCTTCTGAAGTGATACAGAATATGATTCAAGATGAGCAGTCACGTATCTGGGTAGGAACAAAAACAAGTGGTGTATATTGCTTAAGTGAAGATTTATCCTCCGTTATTTACCATTTTTCAATAGACAATAGTCCTCTCCCTAGCAACGATGTACTTTCGTTGGGACTCATGACTGCTACAAAACAAGTCTTCATCGGCACCAGCAGCGGACTATGCGCATACAAACTTGACGACCCTGAAGGGCCTACGGGTACAGACCACACCAATAACGACATACACGATAATGGTTCTATGAAACGTTGGGAAACGCATTTCTCGTATAACAATGCCACTGCTATAGAGGATGCCGGAGACATGGTCTATGCACTCTCATATGGAGCCGTATTAGCAATCAATAAAGAAACGGAAGAGACTACTCCCCTCTCAAAACTAACCGGGTTAAATGGAGGTGGCATTGTTAACATATGCTACAATCCGGATACGCGTAAAACTCTCTTGCTATACCAAAACGGATTAATAGATATAATTTACCCGGATGGAGAGATCAAAAATATGCCTGACGTATTGCTTTCGACAGTTACCAATCCGGGAGAGTTTTATAGTCCCTATAGTTATGGAGAGAATATTTATATATGTTCCTCGATAGGTATACTACGCGCTAACATGAGACGAAATGAAATCGCGGAAACATACATCCTTTACGACGATAACAAAGAAGTCTTTCCGCAATATGTATGCATTGTTAGAGATAGTATCTATGCCGCATCGCAAAATAAGGTTTTTGCGGCTCCTCTAACTGCAAATTTAATTGATGGAGCTTCTTGGGAGCCCGTAATTACGCTCACTGGGGACGAAACTATTGTTGCTATGAGTAGTTATAATAATATGTTATACCTTCATATTGACAACACTCTATATGTACACCACGATGGCTTATGGGAAAAGCTTCGGCCCTCCGAGAAATGGGATAAAGTATATATGCATACAACAGGGCTTATCGGGCATACAGATATGGGAATATACCGAATTACAACTGATTCGTGCGAAAAATTGGCTCTATCATACACTCCGAATGATATCGTTAGAAGCGGATCCGATTATTGGATGGCGATAAGCGAAGAAAATATTATTCGCTGGAATCCCAACGAAACACAAGTTTTCTCCACAAATAGTCCTTTTGAGAATTTTACTTATCGAATACGTATCTTTGGAGATAAAATAATTATACTTCCTGGTGGATATCTCGCAGCTAATTATGGGAGAAAAGGAAATGTAATGATTTGTGAAAATAAAATTTGGACTAACATAACCTATCGAGATATTTTCCAAGTTACAGGCGGTAATTTATATTATGATTTTTGCGATGCTGCTGTAGATCCTTTTGATGCTTCTCATATGTATATTGCTTCATTCGGATTCGGTATACACGAATTTCGCGACAACAAATATACCCAATGGATAATGCCTTGGAGCGCCCCAAACGGATTAGAACCCGTCATAGATCAAGAAGTAGGATTTACATGGGTGGATGGCCTACAATACGATAAGGATGGTAATTTATGGATGCTAAACAATTCACATAGCGGAGTCAAAGTAATGATGAGAAACGGCACATGGGTTCGTATTAGCAACCGCGCCACTCAAGACCTAAATAGGACGAAAGATTTATTGATATGGAATCGGAATGCAAATATTAAGATTGTAACTTCTGCCAGGGTGACAACTGGCATTGGGGTATTTGATGACAAAGGTACCATTGAGAATAGTGGAGATGACCAATCGGTCTTTTATTCCTCCTTCATAGACCAAAACGGTAAACAGGTACAACCACAATACATCTACTCCGTATGCCAAATGGCTAATGGTGAAATCTGGGTAGGGACAGAAAGTGGAATTATCATCATTCCTAATGTTAGTAAATTATTACAGCATGATAATCACTGTAAGCGGATTATTATTCCTCGTAATGATGGAACGGGTCTTGGTGACTATCTGCTTGGCGACGAAACAATTTATGCCATTACTGAGGATGCTGCAGGACGAAAATGGATTGGCTCTGCCACCTCTGGATTATATTTGGTTTCCGACGATGGACTGGAAATATTTGAGCATTTCACAAAAAACAATTCCCCTTTGGTATCGAATGAAATTTATTCACTCGCCATTCATCCAACCTCTGGAAAGGTATATATTGGTACTAGTTTGGGATTAATGTCATATCAAAGTGACGCGAATGCTCCACAAGCAAATCTGAACTCTATCTATGCATACCCAAACCCTGTTCCGCGCAATTATACAGGATACATTTCGATAACGGGACTGATGGAAAATACTATCGTTAATATTACTGACGAAGGAGGAAATCTCGTATGTAAAACTCGAAGTAATGGAGGTTTAGCCGTTTGGGATGGTAAAGATGCATACGGAAGACCTGTAACTCCGGGCATATATACTGCTCTTTGTAATGCTCAAGGAGGTCATAATGTATGTAAAATTTTGATCCTACATGAAACGAGATAATTGTTTTGATTTCCTACGTTTTATATTCGCTTTCAATGTTGTATTAGGGCATTTGACTGTTATTGCGCTTTTTCCGGAATTGCAACAATATAAGAATCTATTCAACACCTACTTATCTGTAACGGGCTTCTTCATTATATCAGGATTCTTAATAGCACAAAGTTATGAGAGGAGCACACTGAAATCGTATTTTATTAAACGAGCGAGACGCCTTTTACCAGCATATTTCCTAGTTGTTATTGGTTGTGCAATAGGCCTTGTTGGACTTAGTACACTCCCTGCGACAGAATATTATACTTCCCTTGACTTATGGGAATATCTGGGAGCAAATTTAAGTTTTATGAATTTCTTGCATCCTTCTTTACCCGGAGTTTTTAATCATCCCCACATAAATGACACAGCTGTCAACGGCTCCTTATGGACTCTCAAGATAGAAGTTGGATTTTACTTACTAATACCTTTATTGATGCTGTGGTTACGAAAAGGTAAGCATCCTTGGCTGATTCTACTGATTATATATATACTTGCTATTATATATCGAAATAGTTTGTCTATAATCGCTGATATTCAACACGAAAACTTTTACGCTTTTCTCGCAAGACAATTACCAGGCTTTATGAGTTTCTTTGCAGTAGGTATAGCTGGTTATATCTATAAAGATTATTTGTTACGCCTTAAGAATTATTTAATTGTACCCGCCATCATATTCTTTGTAATAGAATTTTATTATAATCTCGAGGTTCTCACTCCTTTGGCGTGGGGGTTAATCGTCCTATGGTGCGCATATTCACTACCTATATTCAATAATTTTGCCAAATATGGTGATATTTCCTATGGAATTTATATCTATCATGCACCTATCTTAAAGATATTATTGTCCGTAGGAGTCTTTTCTTATATGGGGATATGGTCTGCTTCACTCATATACATAAGTTTGGTAACTATTGTCAGTTACGCTTCATGGCATCTCTTAGAGAAACGTATTCTAAACAGAAAAAAATAAATGATATAATATGACACAGAAAACACAAAATCTTATACATGTTACTATACTCTTTATATTATTGCTTTTGCCTACCTTCTACGCAATGGCAACTGCTATAGATTTAGAGTATTCATGGATTAAACAAATTGCCTATTTAATAGTTGTTATCGTATTACTACTTTTTCCCGCATTGTTTCTCAAAGCTAAACTATATTTCTTCTTAGAGGGAATATTCAACTTCTTATTTTTCCCGATAGATATCGCTAGTTTATACCTTAATCGCCAGCCGACCTCAATGGCTTTTTTGGGAAATATTATAAACACAGACTTACACGAAGCCACTGAATTGCTCAGTTCATTATGGCCTCTGTGTATAGTTGTTATTTCTCTGTGGATTATATATTTTGTTTTAGCTGGACGTGTACAGAATACATATCTCATAAATCGCCGTGTACGAAACTGGTTGTTCATTTGTTTAGGGGTTGTTATCATCTGCGGTACATTCCATCTATGGAAATATGAACGCCAGGTTCACTCTACCCGCCCTATTCGCACATCCATTAAGGATGTAAAAGATGATATACTCATAAAGTTTTACAAGATATATCCATATAACCTATACATTGAACTTGCTGATATTATTCAGTCTCATGCTAATCAAGAACATTGGCAACAACAAATCGCATCTTTTCACTTTGGTATTCGACCTACTAAACTACGGCAACCGGTGACGTATATTTTAGTTCTCGGGGAGACTGCCCGATACGATCATTTCAGCATCAATGGTTATAATCGTCCCACCTCGCCGTTATTGGCATCAACCGCTAATTTGATTAGTTATGATAGTGCATACTCTCAAGCTAATTTAACGTCAGCCTCTGTGCCTCTCATTCTTACTCGTGCTACTGCCCAAAATCCCGAATTAGCATACAAGGAAAAATCTCTCCCGGAAGCATTCCAAGAAGCGCATTTTCAAACAGGATGGATAACAAAACAAACACCTATACCACTTGCGAGCCGCATAATAGAAACTTGCGACACCTCGTATTCCTATGCTAAAGAAATAGATGTAGACGGAAATTATGATCTTGACATAGTAGATAAATTACATGAATTCACTACTGACACTATGCAATTTTTCGTCTTACACTCATTAGGATGCCATTTCCGATATGAACAACGTTATCCTAAAGAATTTGCTGTTTTTCAGCCAACCTTTGGAAAAACATTTAGTTATTCTTTAATTACTGAGGAAAACAAGGACAAACTTGTCAATGCCTATGACAATGCTATTCTGTATACAGATTATTTTCTAAGTGAACTCATTCATTATATGGATAGTCTCGATCGGCCTGCTGTGATGATGTATATGTCTGACCACGGAGAAAGTTTCTGGGATGATGAAAGAAAATTATCTATGCATGGTTCATACGTAATTTCAAAATACGAATACCATGTACCCTTATTTATTTGGTTTTCGGACGAATACGAAGAATTATACCCACAGAAAGTAGCAAACATGTGGAAAAATAAGTCTACACCTGTATCATCAGATGTGGTATTCTACTCCATGTTAGATATCGCAGGAATAGAGGATATTGCGGATCCTACACGTTCTATCTGTTCTCCTTCATTAGTCCCCATGGACACCATTTGGGTCTACACGGGTTCCGGTTCTGTGGAAGCAATGCCTATTCATTAACCCTTAATGAGTTTCATGAATTCTTCGCGGGTTTTGGCCTGATTGAAGACGCCGGTGAAGTCGGAAGTAACCGTCATGGCATGCTGTTTCTGGACACCGCGCATTTGCATACAGAGGTGCTCTGCCTCGATGACCACCATCACTCCCAATGGGTTGAGGGTATTTTGAATGCAATCCTTTATCTGCGTCGTAAGACGCTCTTGTACCTGCAGGCGGCGGGCATAGACATCGACCACTCGGGCTATCTTACTTAGGCCTGTGATACGTCCGTTAGGAATATAAGCCACATGCACTTTGCCAAAGAACGGCAACATATGGTGCTCGCAGAGCGAATAGAAATCAATATCTTTCACCACCACCATCTGGCGATAGTCCTCTTCAAAAAGCGCAGAGCGCAGAATAGCCTCCGGTTTTGTAAGGAACTGCAAGGATTTTCCTACTCTATGCGGTGTCTTTTTCAGTCCCTCGCGCTGCGGGTCTTCGCCTATCTGTATGAGTGTTTCTTCCACCGCTTTCTCTATCGCGGCAGTTACCTTAGGGTCACTATTAAACGCTTGCAAATCCATTACTGTAGCACTTGTATTTTATCTCGCACAATATAGGTATCGCCCATCATTGCGGGGTATTGCTCAACGAATATTTTCTTGTACTCTCGTGCATCGTCGTACGAGCGAAAATCACCCAGACGCACTTTCCAGAACGGCGGCAGGTATTGCACATAAATCGTTTGATTCACTTTGTCCTTTAACCTTGCTTCCAATTCCAGTGCCTCCGCTTTGGCTGTCTGCTGCTGGTTTGAAGAATAAATCTGCACCCGGTAGCCTTCAATCTCCACCAGTTCACGCTTTCCGTTCACAGCCTCCTCGAGCAATACCGCCACGGTTGAATCCTGAATCAACTGCAATCCGGGCAGTGAATCAAAGACGGACAATAATATCACTAAAATCAATCTCATACACAAATTCTCACAATTCTTATGCCATTAATAGCGGAAGGACGAGCCGCCGACGAACTCACGCAGGAAGGATGTAGGCGGAATATCTTTCTCGGGGATAGGAATGAAGTATTGGAGGAACTTCAGCAATCTATGCGCCTCCGTGTATTCCTCGCAGAACTTCGGTACCTCTTGCAATATCGGTTCAGCGTGACGTTTGAGTACGGCGAATTCGAAGATAAGCGCTGAGTTGAACATCTCATCTGCCTCTTCCTGGAACGGGTACACCCAGTTCATCTCTCCACGCACAACGGACGGGCAACGCGCAATAGTCTCTTTTGCAGAGAAACCACGGTATTTGTAATCACGCACAATGCGGCGTAAGAGACGGATATCGGTCGTCGGAATCCAGTTGTGGTTATCAATATTAATGGTTGTCAGTGCCGACACGAATATCTTGAATGTCAGTTTCTTATCCACATCGGGCAGGACGCACGGATTCAGGGCATGCAAACCTTCGATAACCAATACTGAGTCCTTCGCCAGTTTCAGTTTGCGACCTTTGAAGACACGCTGGCCAATGGTGAAGTCGTAGGTCGGAAGTTCTATCTCTTTGCCGTCCAAGAGGTCGTGCATCTGCTGGCGGAAGAAAGGCAGGTCCACTGCGTTGACATTCTCAAAATCCCAATCTCCGTTCTCATCCTTGGGTGTATCCACGCGGTTGACGAAGTAGTCATCCATCGAGAGAACTTCCGGGCGGATACCGTCCACCAGCAATTGTATCTGCAGACGCTTTGAGAACGTGGTCTTGCCGCTGGAAGACGGACCGGAGATGAACACTATCTTTGGCTGCTTCTCCGCTATAGCATCGGCTATCTGTGCTATTTTCTTCTCATGCAGAGCCTCCGCCAGTTTGATGAGCGCAAAGGACAGCTTCTTCTTACAAACCGCATTGAAATCACTTACATTGTTTATTCTGAGCAGTTTATTCCACCGGTTGTATTCCTGGAAGATGGAGAACATCTTGTCTTGCGGGATAGCATCCTCAAGAACTGTCGGGTTCTGACGGTTCGGAATACGCATGAGCAGACCGTCTTTGTACGGAATGATATCAAAGAGCGTGAGATAGCCCGAACTGGGCAATAGCACGTTGGTATAATAATCAATGTAATCGCCCATACTGAAATAGCGGCAGTAAGGATTGCCCAGTGTCTCGAAGATAGACGACTCATTGTTGTAGCGCTCGGCAAACATCTTCATCACCATCTTGGTCTGCTTCTCCTCTTCGGCAATAGGACGGTCTTCTGCAATGATTTGCAACATCCGCTCCTTAATGGCCGATATCATCTCACTGGTCATGACAGGCGGTTCTTTTTCTTCTGTCAGCTCGGTATTCTTATCCAGATGCCACTGCAGCGTGCAATAGTAGCCTTTGCTAATAGGATGCTCTACGCGCAAGTCCATCTCCGGGAATAACTCATTCACGGCGCATGCCAACACCATATTCAGCGTGCGCACATAGACACGCATACCCGAAGGCGAACTGGCATCCAAGAACTCCACATCTTTGGGCTTATAGAGGCGGAAATTGAGGTTCTCCACCTTGTAATTGACATGGGCAGCAATGATGGGATACGCCATCTGGATTCCCAGTAAATCTTTCAGCTCGATAAGCGAGATTCCGCACGGTACATCGTGATACGCGTGCGTATTCTTGCAATAGATGGTGATGGTGTCCATATTATTTGAGTTTGTCTATTTCAATAGCCTGCTTAAGCAGCGTTTCCATGTCTGCCAGACGCACTTGGTTTGCGGCATCCGAGATGGCATGGTCAGGGTCCGGGTGCGTCTCGATGAAGAGTCCGTCCACACCGACCGCCAAAGCCGCCCGCATGAGATACGGCACCATCTCCCGATTACCACCGGTGACGCCGGCTTGTGTAGAAGGCTGCTGGACCGAATGCGTGGCATCAAAGATAACCGGACATCCGAAGCGGCGCATCTCCACGAGTGAAGTCATATCCACTACCAACCGTCCGTAACCGAAAGACGAACCCCGCTCTGTCAGCCAAATATGCCCTTCGTGCGCCGCATTGGGTTGCACCTGCTCTATCTTCGCTATCGCTCCGTTCATATCCCATGGCGCCATGAACTGCCCTTTCTTGACATTCACTATACGCCCTGTATTCGCCGCAGCCTGGAGCAAGTCCGTCTGGCGGCTAAGGAACGCCGGAATCTGCAGCACATCGGCTACTTCCGCCACCGGTTCGCACTGCCAACTCTCATGCACGTCCGTCAGGATAGGAAGACCTAATTGCGTCTTCACCTCCTGCAGGATTTGCAGCCCTTCATCCATGCCTACGCCTCGCGCCGAAGCCGTTGTACGGTTGGCTTTGTCAAAGGAGGACTTGAAATAGAGCGTCAACCCCAGTTCATAGCAGAGGCGCGAGCCCATTGTATTTTGAGCTTGCCGGTGCCACCTTTCTCCGCCATCGGGAGCCAGCTCTGCGCCAGGAAGAACATCGCCTCTTTGGGCAAACGGTTCGGCAGACGCAACAGTTCCATGTTGTTCACATACCAAACCAGTTCGTTCTTGGTCCAGCGGAAAGAATACACGTGATACATCGAACGGAGCACGCCCGTCAGGTCCACCATCTGCGTCTTGGCGCCATTGACAAAGCCCACCTGGTGTCTATCGCCGTTATAGTGATACAATGCCACCATCGGGCTATTCAGTTTACCGGTCGTCAGACCGAAGAAATGGTGTCCTATACCCTGGCTACGCACTTTCGCCATAAACAGACCGCTCTCTTGCGCGAAAGCCTCTTTGGTATTCATCACATCGGATGTGTAGTCGAACACATGCTCGATGAAGCCTTTCTTCTCATCCCATGCGACGGCCTTCTTGCTTTCCTCGCGTGTCTCAAGGTCCATACGGCCTTCTACATAGAAGGTATTTTTTCCTCCATTGTACGCCTGCCGCTCGTTGGTACGCGAATGACCATCTTTCATTGCGGGGCTGGCGTAGCCATAACCCGGTTTCCAGTTCTTAGACGAAGACATATCATCGTCAAAGGAAGGACGGAACAGCTCAGCCCAGTCTATCTTCTCCTCGCGCGACTGGAAGTAGAACTTGATATCATCGGAGTTTGCCAACTCGAGGAAACGCTGCTCGGTCTTGTATTCATCCGAATGCTGCCAGCGCTTGGTATCCGCCCACAAGGCATGACGCGTTTGGAAGTCCTCGGTCTTGATTTCCTTCTCCAGCACAGCCACCTGTTTTAACTCCGGCGCATTGAGCATCTTCATATAGTTCTTGTAGTACGAGGAGTTGTACAGACTGTAGTATTTGCGATACAGGCTGTTCAGCAGACGCTCCTTCAAGCTGTTGATTTTTGCGAACTCTTCCGTCTCGCGGAACTTGAGGAAATCCTGGAATACGGGATCCGTCAACGCCTCCTGGTAACGGCGGTATTCACGGGACTCAACGATATTCCGATAGGCAATCATCTTCTTGCCCTCGTCGGTATCCTGGTACTTGCGGTTGACGAGTTCGTTCTTACGCTCCTTGAAATCGCTGCTCTCAACGATTTCGCGGAGTTTCTGATATTCTGCCAACTCGGGCGATTTCTCGATTTGACGCCAGCGTTTAACACGCTCTTGCATGTCATGAATGGTTTTCTCAAACTGCTCTGTTGAGAGCATCTTACCGGTTAGTCTGGCTGTGAATAGGTTCATAAAAATCTTTGATTTTTTGGGAGCTTCGGCGTCGTCGAGTTGCGTAAGCGAACTTACACTCGACTAGCACGAACCTTCATAATATTTATTATTTATTATTTGTCAATTTTTCGTACAACTCGTCAAGCGAATCGACAAACAGAGGTTTGTATGCCTCCTGCTCGGGTATGAAATGCAACGCCCGCATATGCTCAATTTGCGCTTTAAGCGGCTCATAGAAGCCTTTGTAGTTCAGCACATAAATCGGTTTATGCTGTTCTCCGACGATGCCGCTTGAGGTAGCATCCATCATCTCGTCGAGCGTACCATAACTGCCCGGCAGGCAAACGATGGCATCCACATTACTGCGGATAATCTGCTTACGCTCCGCCATATTCGCCACCTGGATCAAGTAATCGCAGTTATTTGCCAATCGTCCAGCAGCAATAATTCTCGGCGGTATCACGCCCACTACCGTTGCGCCGTTTGCCTTAGCAGCATCGCTCACTCGGCTCATCAAACCGCCCGTAGCGCCTCCATAGAGAAGCGTGTGGCCGTTTTCTCCGAGCCATGCGCCCAACGCATCTCCGAGTTGCAGATACTCCTCCGGAATTGCGTCTTTTGCCGAACAATAAACCGCTATTCGCATTGATGTTGGTTATGCGTCGATGTTTGCGTAGGTAGCGTTCTCCTCGATAAACTCACGGCGCGGCGCTACATCGTCTCCCATGAGCATCGCGATGATACGATCTGCCTCTGCGGCATTCTCGATTGTCACTTGCTTGAGGACGCGGCGTGCCGGATCCATGGTGGTCTCCCAGAGCTGCTCATCGCTCATCTCACCGAGACCTTTGTAACGCTGGGTCTTGATCTGCTTCTCATCGCCGTTACCGTAGTTCTGGATGAAGGCAGCACGCTGCGCATCGTTCCAGCAATACTCGCTATAGTTACCCTTAGAGCACTTATAGAGCGGCGCACAAGCGATGTAGAGGTGGCCTTGCTCAATAACTTCCTTCATATGACGGAAGAAGAGCGTCATAATCAGCGTAGCGATATGGGCACCGTCGACATCGGCATCGGCCATGATGATGACTTTGTGGTAACGGATCTTCGAGAGGTTGAGCGCCTTCGGGTCCTCCTCGGTACCAAAAGTGATACCAAGCGCCGTGAAGATGTTTCGCACCTCTTCGGACTCGAAGACCTTATGCTCCATCGCTTTCTCTACGTTGAGGATCTTACCACGGAGCGGGAGGATAGCCTGGTGCACGCGATCACGTCCGGTCTTAGCCGTACCGCCCGCAGAATCTCCCTCGACGAGGAAGAGCTCGCACTCAGCAGCATCTTTCGATACGCAGTCTGCCAGTTTACCGGGCAGACCACCGCCGCTGAGCGGGGATTTACGGAGAACCGACTGACGTGCGTTACGGGCTGCGATACGTGCTTGCGCCGCCAGAATGACTTTCTCTACGATTTTCTTCGCATCGTCCGGATGCTCCTCCAGATAGTTCTGGAGAGCCTCAGCTACTGCAGCAGAAACCATACCGGCTACCTCAGAGTTACCAAGCTTGGTCTTTGTCTGTCCCTCAAACTGCGGCTCAGCCACTTTGACAGAGATAACCGCCGTCAGACCTTCACGGAAATCGTTCGGGTCAATGGTCGAGTTGCCCTCTTTGTCTTTGAGCTTCGCCTTCTCGAGCATCTTGCTCTCCTCGGCATATTTCTTCATCACACGCGTGAGCGCAGCGCGGAAGCCGGCTACGTGTGTACCACCCTCGATGGTGTTGATATTATTGACGTAGGAGTGTACGTTCTCATTGAAGTCGGTGTTATAAATCATCGCAACCTCGACCGGCGTACCGTATTTCTCAGTATTGAGGTGGATAACCTCGGAAATCAGCGGCGTACGGGTACCGTCGATATAACGAACAAACTCCGAGAGACCCTTCTCCGAATAGAACTCCTCCTTCTTGCAGTTACCCTCGGCATCGATGACACGCTTGTCCTTGAGCACGATTTTGATGCCGGCATTGAGGAAGGCGAGCTCGCGCATTCTGTTAGCGAGAATCTCCCAGTGGTAAACGGTCTCGGTGAAGATGGAGTCATCCGGCCAGAACTGGACGAAGGTACCTGTCTTACGCTGCTCCCAGTTACCGATAGCCTCAGCTTCGGAAATGGTATGCACCGGCGCAAGCGGTTTGCCCTTCTCGTAATCCTGGCTGTGGATAGCGCCTTGACGGTATACCTCCACGTGCATCTTCTTAGAAAGGGCGTTCACGCAACTCACACCCACACCGTGGAGGCCACCGGACACTTTATAACTGTCCTTGTTGAACTTACCGCCGGCGTGAAGGACCGTCATTACGACCTCCAGCGCGGATTTATGCTCCTTCGGGTGCATGTCCACAGGGATACCACGTCCGTTATCCTGAACAGTGATGGAGTTATCCTCGTTGATATGCACGGCTATCTCATTACAGAAGCCGGCGAGCGCCTCGTCAATAGAGTTATCCACCACCTCATATACCAGATGATGCAAACCTTTCTGCGAGATATCACCGATGTACATCGCAGGGCGCTTGCGCACCGCCTCTAATCCTTCGAGCACTTGAATACTCGAACCATCATACTTTTCTTGTTGCTCTTCCATTTGTATGTTTTGTTATATTATTCCTTTATATATGTGCGCGCATAGTAGGCGAATACGCGTGCGCGCATAAAATTCGGTGCAAAGGTACGAAAAAATTATGATATACGCAAGTTTTTGCTCGATTTTTTACTCAAAAAGTTGCTTTTCCATGCAAAGATGGGGTATTTCGGCTTCGATGAAAATATCTCCTACGGGGTGAAATCCCATTTTTTCATAGAAAGGCACGGCTTTCATCTGGGCGTGCAGGCGCAGTTTGAGGGCTCCGTTATTGGCTGCTTCGGCGGTTATTTGGTCCATGAGATACTTGCCAAAACCTTTGTTTCGCTCGAGCGTCAACATACGTCCGACGCGCATGACACCTTTCTCCGCATCGGGGAAGAGGCGCGCGTAGGCGATAACCGCCCCTTTGCGGCGCAGGGAGAAATGCGTGGCGAGGTAGTCAATGTTGTCTTCGTCGAGGTAATGGATGTGCTGCTCGCAGACAAAGACGCTGAAGCGGGCTTTGAGGATTTCGTATATCTCAGCCGCCGAGAAGTCAGAGAAGGGCTTTATTTGGAGTTTGATGCCACGCGGGAGTTTGTTAGTAATATGCTTTCTACGGCGTTTGGCGGCCTCCTTCTGCTCCAATTGCGAGGCTATGACGAAATGAGCGAAACTGCGGGTCGTCTTATAAATCTTTTTGGTGACATCCTTTTGGATGCTGTTGTTGTAGTCCTTGCGGCGCTGCTCCCACTCGGCGGCCTGCACCGGATCAGCCATGATGGCATTGACGACGGACGTGATTTTTCCGAAGTATTTACGGTGAGCTTCCTGCGCGGGCGACGGCGGGTTGAGGTTTGCCTTCATCGTGTAAGATTGCTGCCTGCCGCGGCGGACGCGGTAAACGACTGGCGAGTCCTTGCTCAGTTTGCCACGTCGGATAGAATAGTCTTGATTGCTTATTTTTGCCATAATTCTATTAAAAAGTATATATATACTATGTATATATATAGTAAATGTGCTATTTTGTGCGTTTTCGGTGGTCTATCATATGGGTATCCTATGGGTATGGTATGGGTATCCTATGGTAAGGGAAGCATACGCACACGTAAATGGGTGCTTTTTATGCCATGCGGGGTGTTACCGATTTTCGATGCAAAGGTACAACAAATTTTTGACATCTCCAAATTTTGAGGCTTGGAAATGTCATTAAAATTAGAAAACCGGATGTTTTTCGGCTTGTCGAGACTACGAAGGTTAGAAACTCAAAGCGAGGCCGAGGCCGTTAACACCGGAGGTCAGTTTGAGTTCCGGCTGGAAGGCTTTTATCCGTCTTTAGATGCCGTGGAAGGTGTTCTCAATTTTTTCGCCGACATGTACAATCATGTATGCGGGTTCGGGGTACGGGTCTTTCAGCGTGTCCACGATAATATACGTCACTCCGCCGATGGTGAACAGTTCCCGTCCATGGTCATGGCCTGCCCAATACTGCGCGACGCCACAACGAGAGAACAAGTCCATGAGTTCCATGGTCTCTTCCAGAGGCAGCGTGGACATATCTGCATAGGTGTGGTCGCGGCTATACATATTCACATGGGTGAAAATGATAATATGTCGATATGTATTGCGGGAAGACTCCAATAAATCTCTCAGCCATCTTAATTGCAGCGTGCCCAGCGTGCCTTGTGCGGTGTCCAAGCAGATATAGAGGTCTTTCGTCTTGACAGAATCTTGCACCTCTACAATAAAATAATAGGTGCTTGTGTGCCAGTGTTCTTTGAAACTCATCCATTGGTTGCGGAAAAGGTCATGATTGCCCGGTGTGACAAACATCGTGTCTTGTTTTCCGGCCGGTGCAGGTGTCTCGTTGAGCGCCTGTGCATAGAAATCATAGGTCTCGCACGCTTCTACCAAGTCGCCCAGATTTACAGCCACCGGACAATCGGCATCATCGTGGTATAGACGAATGAAACGCTTGAAATTATCGGCCGTCCGATTCAGGTGTGTGTCGCTGCATACATATATGCGGTAATCGCCGTCAGGCACTTTCAGCACGGCGTATCCATGCGCTTTGTTATACTCCATGGACGAAGTGAACCGCTCGTTGATAGAGGGCACAATGGCGCTGTAGTCATTCGAGCGCTCTGAGCAACCTGTCCAAAAGGTCAGCACAAGCAATGCGATAAGGGTGTTATAGATGTTTCTCATGGCTCAAAAGCGATAATACCCTCCTACTTCTATAGACGCGCCATAGAAAGAAGGCGCTGAGTTACCCAGCCCTGTCGGCACGCAAGTTGCTTGCATCTTTAGACACCAATGCGCATCAATGTGCACATAGGAATTGACGATAAAATGCGGCGTGAACATCCGGTCCATTTGGTAGTCCGTCAGGTTGGTGACACAAGCGGAAATATTCCAAAACGATGTATGCGGACGCGCGAAGACCTCCACATAATAGATGAATGTATGTGGTTCGAACAGGCTGTTTTCGGTAGAGTGCACGGTATAGTGCAGGAAATTTAACATGCGTAGACCGCACCCGAAATGAAAATGCAGATAATCCATGCGATAGCCGAAGGACAGCGCGCCGCTCACACCATGCATCCGATTTCGTATATTGAGGTTATACAGCACCTGCAGGTTGAAGAACAACTCACCGACTTTCAGCGGAAACTTAGGCTCCAGGCGGGCGTTGAAATCATAGGTATTGGCGGTCAACGCACGTACATTGACTTCTCCCTCGAAATACGGATGAATCGGCAAATTGGCATCCACGGTGAATGCTCCATAATGCTCGTAGGGGGTGTTATAGCCATAGCCGGCCGAGACGCCGAGCGTATAGCAACTATCGCGATAGAGAGAACTTGCAGATGCCGCGAGGGCAACTGTCATCCCTATTATGGCCAATATGGCTCTTCTCATCTCTTTCTCTTATGAGAAGCAAATTTTAGAATGCTATCGCGAGACCGAGGCCGTTTTGATTAGAAATCACATTTAGGCGTACATCATCGGCGAGACTCTTGTTTCTACATTTTTCGTTATAGACATTTGTCACCGCCTTTTTGTTAATGTTTCCGCACGCAATCAGCGGAATGGAAGCAACAGTCATCGCACCACCGGCTGCCATAAAGGCAATACCTGAATACATTTCTCTCCATCCTTCTTTTTTGGCGATACCATACATATAACAAGTAACACCTATTCCCGCTGCGAATGCTACACCGAAGCTTAATAAGCACCAACCGGCAACCTCACAATTATTCCATTTCCGATAATAATTATAGGCCTCAGGACAATTCTTCTCCAAGAAGAAAGTAAGTTCTTTGCCTTTAAGTCTCTGTCCGTTAATCAGATACTCGTTAGATCCGATTCGCTGTAACATATCGGCTTCAGCGGCGGTCATGCCGTAGCCATAGCCATAGTTCTGCTGGGGTTGCGGGGCAGGCTGTGCCTTGTGCTCGATGGCTTGCACTTCACCGTTGGCATAGATAATGGAAGCCACGTCGTCCGTCTTGACGATAAACATCGGACCATTAGGGTTATTGGCTTTCTTGTACTTGATTTCCGAGTCGCTAACCTCTTGGATGAGAGCCTCGATTTTCTCCGAGTTGGTCTTGATGATAATGTCCACATTAGCCGCGAACACACTTACCATACATAGTAGGGCAAATGCAAGAGTAAGAATCTTTTTCATATGCATTAATTTTTAGAATGCGATGGCAAGGCCGAGGCCGTTGGCACCAGAGGTCAGTTTGAGTTCCGGTTGGAAAGCCTGTTGGCGACCGCAATATTGGTTAAACACTTCGTCCACGCGTTTCTTAAGCACATTTCCGCAAGCTATCATCGGGATAGAACCGAGAACCATCGCGCCACCGGCAGCCATGAAAGCAATACCTGTATAATACAAAGCGCTACCACCACCACGACCAAATTCATATTGGCCATAGCAGCCCAAACCGATACCGAGCGTAAATCCAATACCGATGCCGAAGAAGCACCAACCGGTTGTTTCACATGCTTGCCATGATTTGCGGAAGTTATAGGCCCGCGGGCAGGTTTTTTGGAGGAAGAACATTAATTCTCTGCCTTCCAGTCTGCGACCATCTATCTGATATGTGTTGTCCCCTATGCGCATCATCGGACTTTGTGCTCCGGCATAGCCGCCATAGTAGCCACCGTAGTTCTGCTGTGCGGGCTGTGCCTTGTGCTCGATGGCCTGCACCTCACCGTTGGCATACAAAATAGAAGACACGTCGTCCGTCTTGAGGACAAACATCGGACCATTGGGATTGTTCGCTTTTTTGTAACGAATCTCGGTGTCGCTGACTTCCTGAATGAACGCTTCAATCTTCTCGGAGTTCATTTTGATGATAATGTCCACATTGTTTGCTGCGAAGACATTTGCCATGCACAGGAGGGCAAATGCGAGAGTGAAGAGTTTTTTCATAATAATAGAGTTTTGTTTGTTATTAATAATTACCGGGTGCAAACCGATATCGGTTGCAAAGATACAACAAAAAATTTATATATGCAAATAAATGTGAGATTTTTTAGAAAAAGCATCGCAGATATCTACAAAAAGAAAGAAACTGCATGCCCGCATTGGATGCGGGCGTAATTGATAGAGCAAACCGCATTGGAAGCGGCACGGGCGGGGCGGCATCTTTGCGGCGTTGTGCAACAAGACGCAATATGACGGACGGGACGCGGGAACATGTCCGCACGCAGAGTGCGGACAGCGAAGGACTAAACCGCCTATGTCCGAGCCCCAAAATAAAGGGCGAAAGGATGAGATGTCCGAATATAATTCGGACGCAACAGACGAAGACTAATTTATTTTGACAGTTCGAGGGCGGCGAGGATGAGAGGGGCAATGCCTTTGGGGTCATCGGGGCGGATACGCTCGTGGATGTAGTATTCGTAGGTGCCGTCACGGTAGGGATTACCGCCAAGTCCTGCCACGGCACAGCAGTCGATGAGCGAGAGCGTGCCATCCGCATTAGTGATGATTTTATGCGTTTTGAGTCCCTCGAGGACCTTTCTTGCCTCGTCCTTATAGTGCGCGGGCAAGACACCAAGGCGTGCTCCTTTCGCCATGGCAAAGCAGTACATGGCCGAACAGGTGCTCTCCAGATAATTGCCCTCTTTTCCGGCTCTATCGGGCACTTGATACCAGAGGTGAGTGTCCTTATCCTGGACCATCAACAATGCATCTATCACACGGCTCAGAATTCTCTGTAAATCATCGCGTTGAGGGTGGTCAGCCGGCATGAGTTCGAGCACATCGCACAGCGCCATTACATACCACCCTTCGGCCCGTCCCCATGTCTCGGGGCTGCATCCCGTCTCCGGGTCGCTCCATGCCATCTGGCAACTCTCATCCCATCCGTGGCAATTCAAGCCATTCGGTTTGAAGGTGTGCTTATCGACAATCAGGAACTGGTTGGCAATATCGCTCCATGCGTCGGGTTCGGGTTTCCACGCGGCATAGCGGGCATAGAACGTGGTGCCGGTAAAGAGTCCGTCAAGCCACATCTGGTGCTCGTAAATCAGCTTATGCCAGAAGCCGCCTTCTTTTGTTCTGGGCTGCTCGCGCAACTGGTCACGCAGCATCTCGATGGCGATGGTGTATTGGGGTTTGGGGTCGATGGCATTGAGCATAATCAGGAAATTACCGCCTTGGACACGATCCATGTTATAGAGGCTTTTCTTGTAGGTGAGGATAGAACCGTCCTCTCCGATGAAGAGGTCAGCAAAGCGCTTCACATGGTTGAGATATGCCGTGTCGCCGGTAGCCTGATATAATTCTAAGAACGCGCGCGCCATGAGCGTAGGCGTGTATTCCCATTTGGGTTTCGGAGCGCCGTCGCAGGTCCACATTTCGGGGTTATGCGCCATTTCGGAACGCGCTACGTTTTCAGCGAGGGCGAGTTCGTCACTCTGCGCACAGCCATAGAAAGCCGGCACAAGAAGGAGAAGACAAAGACGAAGAAGATTTTTCATATGCGTATTTATTTGGACAAGTCAGAGTAGTTCGCCAGAAGATGCTCTACGAGTTCGGGCACACCTTCGGTGGCTTTCTTGCGGATATGCGTAATCCGGTCCGCCCACATACCGAACTCGGGTTGCCCCGGGTCCACGAAATAGATGGGACAATTGGCGGGCGCGTAATGGATAAGACTCGCCGCAGGATAGACATTGAGACTCGTGCCCACAACGACCATGATATCCGCCTGAGAGGCAATTCGGCAGGCCTCATCGAAATACGGCACACCTTCCCCGAAAAAGACGATATAGGGCCTTAGCAACGAACCATCGGGATGACGGTCTCCGTAATGCTGCTCCCATCCCTTGAGCGGCACAGTCGCCGTCTCGTTATTCTCCGAGCGCAACTTGGTTATTTCTCCGTGCAGGTGGACGACATCCGTTGCTCCCGCCCGCTCGTGCAAGTCGTCGATATTCTGCGTGATAATCCGCGTGCCGGGAATAGCTGCCTGCAGTTTGGCGATGGCAATATGTGCGGCGTTCGGCTGCGCAGCGAGGGTGTCCTTACGGCGGGCATTGTAGAAATCGACGCAGAGCTGCGGATTGCGCAGCCATGCCTCGTGCGTACACACATCTTCGATGCGGTAGTGCTCCCATAACCCGTCTGAGTCCCGAAACGTACCCAGACCACTCTCGGCGCTCACTCCTGCGCCCGTGAAGACAACAATGTTTTTCATATTGGTGATTGTTTGTTATTTGAAGCCGAAGACAAAATAGACCGCCGCGATGAGCAGCAGGCACGCCACGAAATGGTTCCAGCGCAACGGCATACCGAAGGCAATCGCCGAGAAGACAACAAAAACGACCAGCGTAATGACCTCTTGTATCACCTTGAGCTGCATCAGCGTGAAGGTACCTCCGTTGCCCTCAAACCCCATTCGGTTAGCGGGGACCTGCAGGCAGTACTCGAAAAAAGCGATGCCCCAGGAGAGAAGTATCACAAAAATAAGCGGCGTGGTATTGGTGAAGAACCCGGTCTGCTGCAGTTTGAGATGGCCGTACCAGGCAAGCGTCATGAAGACATTAGATGCTAAAAGCAATAAAATGGTGTATAAAGCGTTCATAATTGTTTGGGCTTTGGTTTGATTAGATATTCCGTTTTGATATTGGTCATTGCGGCGAACATGGAATCCATGGCTTCCGGGTTGAGGGCCTTGATTTCCGCCAGCAACTGTTTCACTTTCTCACGCGCGCTGACATGCTCAAACGGGCATAGTTTGGGTGGTTTCTGATAGCCCCGCTCTTGCGCGTAGGCGATGAGGTCGGCTTCGTCAATGAGGCACAGCGGTCGGATGATTTGCAGCGGCATCTTCTCCATCTGGAGCAACGGCGGCATAGTGGCAAACGCGCCTTGGTAGATGAGGTTCATCAGCATGGTCTCGATGAGGTCGTCGCGGTGGTGGCCGAAAGCAATCTTGTTACAACCGAGTTCCTGCGCCACATTGAACAGCGTCTTGCGGCGGTACCAGGCGCAGAGAAAACATTCGTTGGCATTGGCTTTGGCGTTGGGGGGCGCTTCGCCTATCTCTGTATCACGAACGATGAGCGGGACTTTGGCGTCCTGGCAGAATTGCTCGAGGTAGGACAGATCGGTTTGATAATCCCGCTCTTTGACGCGCACATGAAGCGCTGTGACGCGGAAACGCGGCTTGTAGATCTGCGCACGTTTGCCGAGCAGTTCAGTAAGCGCCAAACTGTCTTTCCCGCCGCTCAGGCCGATGAGCACATGGTCGCCGTCCTCCAGCAGGCCGTAGTCGGCGCAAGCCTTATGAAATCGTTTCGTGAGGTCCATTCTCCGCAAAATACTTCCACAGCGGTGCGGCGTGCAGGGCTTGTATGATTTCTCCATCACGCAACATTTCCAGCACTTGTTCGGGTTCCATAACATCCACATGTATGTCCTCCGTCTTCTCCTGGTGCTGCTCGCGCACTTTCTCCACGCCGGTAGCCAAGAAGGTGAAACTGAGGTTGTTATGGTTCGTCGGGTTCGGAGAAAGCGTCATGAACAGCCGCCATTCGCCGCCTTCATATCCTGTTTCTTCGCTCAGTTCGCGTTTCGCTGCTTCGAGCGGTGTCTCCCCGGGGTCCACCACGCCAGCCACGAGCTCGTAGTGCGTCTGCCCGAGTGCATGCCGGTACTGGTCCTCCATGACCATTTTACCGTCCTTGGTGATGGCGATGACGTTTATCCAATTGGGGAACTCCAGCACGAACCAGGTAGGTATCTGCGTTCCGCTGGGCAGCTGAACACACTCCTGCCGCACGG
Source organism: uncultured Bacteroidales bacterium (assembly GCA_900317345.1). Lineage (GTDB taxonomy): Bacteria > Bacteroidota > Bacteroidia > Bacteroidales > Paludibacteraceae > Colicola. Next base: position 24,400 of record ONGK01000010.1, read on the forward strand.
ACAGCCATGGCCCGAGATGCAGGATATTCTCACTCTTGAGAACTTTCCAGGCTCTATTGGTCAGTTTGGGGTACATCGTCAAATGGTATTATTCTTGGCAATGAGGTCATTGACCCTCTCCTGCGCGTTGCGTTGCAGTTTGATACAGAAATAGATGAGCACTATCGAGCTGATACCGCCCAAAAGGGGGCTCACGCTTCCACTCATGGCGATAGCGTCGTACACGCCGTGCGCCAAGACAGGCATGAGGAGAATGGATGCCGCATTCTTTGCAGACCTATTCACAAAGATATACGTCGCATAGTAATATCCCATTAAGATGGCGAACGCGTAGTGTCCCGGTACGGCCAAGAAAGAACGGGCAATAGCCGTGGACATCCATGCCTCTCCGCTCATGAAGACATATCCCACATTCTCAATAGCGGCAAAGCCGAGGCTTACAAAAACCGCATAGACGATACCATCGAAATGCTCGTCGAAATGCTTGTTATTATGCACAATCAGCCATAGGACAAAGAGCTTGGCGCTCTCCTCCGGCAACGCTGCCACACAGAAAGCGCGGATGGTAGAGCCAAATATCGACGTCGGTTCACCACCGGCAAACAAGAGCCCGTTGATGAAGTTCTCGATATACACCACCGGAATACTAACCAGCACACCGTACACAAACGCCCGGATGAGCCACGAGGTGGGCTCTTTATGCGGGTCTCTGCGCCAGATGTAAATCGCCAGAATGATTGCGGGCAGCAACGCTGCAGCCAGTTTAATCCAGATTTCCATACTTATTTATCATTCAAATACCGTTTGCGTAAGAGCTGTATATCATCGTGGGTGAGGCAGAGAATCTCATGCAAGTACTCGGTCATGCCGCCAAATTCGCGGTCAATGAGGTCGAGCGTAGAGATGAAGTTGGGTGTAGAAACACCCATAAACGCCTGAATGACAGCCATCTCCGCTTCTCCTCCTCCGTGCTCTATGACTTCCTTGTTGAGTTTGTTCACAATGGGTCGGTAAGCGATGTTGCTGCTCTCAAAATCGGCTATGACGGTCTCGCGCTCCACGCCGAGTGCGAACATAAGGAAAGCAGCCCCCCAGCCCGTTCTGTCTTTTCCTTGAGCACAATGCCAGAGGATACCGCCGTCTTCGGGCGCCTCGATGATAAGACGCAGGAACGCGGCGTACTGGAGTTGCGAGAACTCGCTTCGGATGAGCGAAGGGTACATGTTCGCCGCCATGATTTGTACCTCGGGGTAGAACGAATAGTTGACGATATGCCGGTCCAGTTCGAGGAAGGCCTCGTCGGGTATCGGTTTACCGGTCTGCTGCTCCGCCCGCATGTCGATGGTAGGAAGCAGATGGTGCTGCACGCCTTCTATCTCACGGTCAGGCACCGCTTGGAACTCGCCCATCGAGCGGAAGTCAAAAATGCGGCAGAGATTATACTCGCTCTTCAGGCGCGCTAAATCCGCATCCGTAGCGTCATGCAGATGGGCAGTACGCAGCAAGCGATGCGGACGGATTTCGCGTCCTCCGGCACCCTCGATACCGCCTAAATCACGGGCGTTTACTATGCGATCAAAGATTATATCCATGGAGATTATTAGTTATGAGGAGGGAAGACTTCGTCGAGGAGACGGACAAACTCCTTGTAGGCGAAGGTGTCACTCAGTTCACTGAGCGAAGCCGCCAGACCGCGGTAGTGCCACTCATGCTCGGCTTTGTTCTTGGCATGGAATATCTTCCACAGTTCATCGCCTTTCATAGCGTAATCGCGTGCGATAGCCCGCATGTTGCTCAACTTATCGCCCATCGCCACTATTTTCGCGTCATGGGAAGCCGCCGCGAGCCGGTCGATAGCCGCTTGCTTACGGTCATGCCAACTGTCCTCTTCGCTCACGCCTTCGGGAAACTGGTCACTCTCGGCATGCACAAGGTCCGCTATCCGGTCTCCGAATTCCCGACGGATATCTTCGACGGTCACATCGGTATCTTCGATGGTATCATGCAGCGCCGCAGCGGCCAGCAGTTCCTGGTCAGAGGTGATAGTAGCCACTATCTCCACGGCTTCCATGGGGTGCACGATATACGGAAAACCTTTGCCCCGTCGCTCGGTGTTATGATGCGCCTTGACGGCGAACACTATTGCCCGGTCAAGCAGCTCTGTATCCAGATATTGATTCGCCATAATTAATAAATGGTTCCTTCAAGCATGGCGCGGAATTGCGGCATCGGGCAGCGCGTGTCGCGCTCCACCATCAGCGTTTTGAGTCCCGCGAAAATCTTCACTTGCTTCATCACTTCCTCCATGTCGGCGTCCGGTCCGAAGTACTCTTTCGCAAAGCCGTCCCAGAACCGTGCCGCTGTTGCGTTGGACATATGATTGACCTCCATCGTCCAACTCTCATCGTTGAGGCAAGCGCATAGATAGACCATACCGACATCGAACATTGGATTGCCATAGCAGAAATCGCCAAGGTCGATGAAATAAGGCGTGCGGACACCGTCTTTCTCTGTGAAGATGCCGTTGCCGAACTGCAAGTCTCCGTGCAGCGCAGTGTCTGTATCGGGCACAGAAGCAATATAATCGTGAATTTTCTGTTTCTGCTCAGGCGTGAAATTCGGGTTGGCAGCCAGCATATTGTAATAGCGCTGTTTGCAGGACTCGAACTGGGATGTATCTACATGCACGGCGTGCAGTTTCTTCGATAGCTGCGCAAACTCCCGTCCGTATTCTTCTGCGCGCTCAGGGTTGTCTCCGCAGGCACGGGAATAGGATTTCTTGCCTTCGATGCGGCGGAAAAGGATACCCATCTGTTTGCCATCGGTCACAAGGTCACCGGGCTTGGGTGTAGGTATGCCCATATTATACACTTTCTGCGCCAACTCCAGCTCCAGTTGTGCCGCCTCGAAATTGCGGAAATACATCTTGAGCATGATATTTGGGTCGCTCTTATGGTTATAACTTGCGCCGTTAGCTCCTTCGCCGACGCGTACATAATCATTCAGATCAATCAGTGTAGGTTTCATTTTTGCATAAATTGTAAAGCGGAGGCCTGCTCGTAAGTCAGTTCCGCAAGTGCTTCATTCTGTGCATTTTGTCCATTAAGGACATTGAAGAGACGTATAAGTCCCATTTTTCCACCGCCGGTGCTGAGGATGCAGACGATACAGATATTCTGGATGCCAACAGCGGAGGAAACGATATCAAGGTCGGTGTTGCCCAACTGGTGCCGTGCGAGACGATAGGCATCATCGGAATACTTTCGGATAAGCCGGTCCACATCGCCGAGCGTCTTGCAGCCGAGCGCCTTGAAGACACGCAGATAGCGGATAAGCGGTGCTTCCTGTATCTCCGCCTGGTTGATAGCTGCGATACGTCTGTTGAGCGCATCGAGCGGCCGAGCCTGAAGATAACTACGAAAGGTATCGCCATCCAGCGAGACGTCGTCCAGTTTGCCGTTCTGCACGAGTTGCTGCACGCGACGGCGGTAGTCCGCCAGTTCCATACGGATACGGCTGAACTCATCATCCGCCATCTCGAGCAATCCGGCAAGGCGGCTCATCTGGCGCATATATTCGCGCGGTATCTCCACACCGGACTTATATCCGGTGTCATGATTGATAGCCGCCCATGCATGCTGGAGAGTGGTTCGCAGCTGTAACTCAAAGCGGAAGTCAAAGCCCGGCACGCGGCATATATAGTGCAGCGAGTTATAACCGAAACTATCCAACTGGTGCAGTTTGCGCTTGTCGACGGAGTTCTCCCAGTCGATGTCGAACATCTGCTCCGCCATCGCAGCGATACGGTCCACATCATCGGTATAGAACGTAATGATACGAGCGCCGAGAAGGTCGGTCACATCATTAAGCAGGGCATATTTGCTACCCTTCAACGCCAGTTTTCCGGCGAGGCTATCTTTCGTTTTGATGCGCGTCTCGACAGCGGTGACATAGATGTTGTTGCGCTCCAGCGCCTCGTGCAGCATCCTGGTCACGGTCTCCTGCATCTTCTGGAGTGTCGGTATGGCCTCTTGGTACTCCTCAAGCAGCCATTGGCAATGTAGGTCTAACCCTTCCATTACTGTATCTCAAAGAGGCTGATAAAACCGGTCATCATGAATACCTGACGGATGTCGGCATTGATGTTGCGCACGATGACTTTCGAGCCATGACCGGCGGCTTCCTTACGGATATTAAGGAAGATACGCAAGCCGGACGACGAGATATACTCCAGTTCGGTGCAATCCAAAATGATTTCCTTGTGCTCCAGTTCGAGCAAAGGCTTTACTTCTTCCGCAGTTTGTACGGCGGCAGCGGTGTCCAGGCGGCCTGCGAAAGAGGCAATACACTGGTTTCCGTTTTCTACGATGGTTGTTTTCATATCTTTTTAATTAATGTTAATACGTTTTTCTCATCCTCGCGGCGGTAAGTTATCCTGTCCATTAACTTGCGCACGAGGTGGATGCCGAGGCCTCCGATAGCGCGGTCTTCCGCCGAAAGAGAGATGTCCGCTTCCTCTTGCTGCGTCGGGTCGAACGGGATGCCGCTGTCGGAGATAGTGAAGAGAATATGCTCGCCGTCATCATCGGTGCTACGAGCGAACTCGACGATGACGATACCGCTTTTGATGTTCGGATAAGCGTATAGCATCACGTTGCTCACCGCTTCCTCCAAAGCAAGGTTAATCGGCATATTCAGTTCCTGAGGGATACCCAGGCTGTCTATCCAGTCGGGCAGTGAAGGTATCTGCTGTATATCGTTTCGCATGATGAGCGCAGGCTTCTGATAGCGGATAAACAGCATCGTCAGGTCATCGCTCTGCTGCGCTCCGTTGACAAATGTCTCTATGTGCTCGAGCATTGCCTCCACCACCTCACGCGGACGGCTATCGGTCAAGGCGGCGAGGGTCTGCAACATCCGCTCCTCGCCGTATTGCTCGTGCTGCTCGTTCTCTGCTTCGGTCAGGCCGTCGGTGTAGAGGAAGATGGTGTCGTTATACTCCATCTGGATGCTCTGCGCCTCGAACTCATAGCCGGACACGATGCCTAACGGCAAGTTCGGTTTGACATCCAGCAACCGGCGATGCAGAACCGGTGCGTTATGACCCGCATTGCAGTATTCCATTTTACCCGTCTTGAAATCCAGCACACCGAGGAAGAACGTGACGAACATGTTCTGGTCATTCTGATCCGCGAGCGTATTGTTAATCTCTGCCACAATTTTCGCAGCACGCTCCTCATGCGAGGTAACACTACGGAAGAGCGAGCGCATCGTAGCCATAACAAGAGCCGCCGGCACTCCTTTTCCGCTCACGTCGCCGATGCAGAAGAATAGTTTGTCATGCCGCACATAGAAGTCATACAAGTCACCACCCACTTCTTTCGCGGGCTTGACCATACCATATGCATTCATATCGAGGCGGTCCATGAAAGGCGGGAAGACCTTCGGCAGCATTGCCATCTGTATCGCGCTGGCGATGTTCAGTTCGCTTTCCATTCGTTCGTTCTGCGTGGTGGTGTCCACAAGTTTGGCGGTGTCCTTGCCGGAGCGATAGACGATGAAGACCAACAACGCAAGGCCAATAAACATCATGAGAGATACGATAAGACCGATGCGCCTGAGATCCGCATAAATGACGCTTTCCGGAATGATGATGGAGATATGCCATCCGGTAGCATCAATCTCTTCGTTAAAAATCTGATACTTGCGTCCGGTGATGGTATCCGGTGCCGCTACGATTTCCAGACCGGTACCGGAAGTGATGGAATAGAAACTCTGGGGATATACTTGCAGAAATTCCGACACATCCTGTAGATAGTCGAGCGACAAATCGACGCACACCACCGCCACCACTTTGCCGCTTTTGTCACGCACAGGATGCGAGCAGCTCACCACGTAGGTCTTGGACCCCGAATCGTCCAAATACGGCTCGCTCCACCAGCAGCTATCTATCTTCAGACCATTCTGAAACCACTCCATCTTTGTATAGTCATGTTCCTCGCTACCTATCTGGCGCGTATAGATGCTATCCTCGGATATGCGGCTGCTGCACACCTCGCAATACTTGCCCTGCTTCGGGAAATAGTTCGGGATATAGGCAACAGCCACACTGCTTGTGTTGTCAATAGTCGCCACCACATCACGCGTGGCGGCAAAGGCCGTTTGGGGGGAGTTGACATTTTTCTCCGCCAGCATGGCAAGCGTTTTCGCCGCTGCCTCCATCTCCACGGTGTGTTTCTCTATCTCCAACTCCGCACGACGTAACTCACTTTTCGCGCGCTCTTCAGCCTCTGCACGAATGCCGGCGCGGCTGTAGAAATACTGGACGAGAGCCGTTGATTCCAATACTACGGCAGCCACCAGAATAAGCCAGAAGCCGCTGTATGAATGTTTGGATTTCCTGTTTGATTTTTGAGAACTCATAACCGAATTATTCTTAGTGATTGAGTTTGATATCTTGTGCATTCATCTGGAGCATCGTACGGCCGCGATAGCTGTTCTCCTCCAGATAGAAACATATATCTATTGAATTGCCATTTTGGATGTGCTCCGCTTTGTCGCCTTGCCCGAACGCCACTCCGTCCATCGCCACCATTCGGTCGGTAAGGTCCAGATGCAGATGCCGTCCATCGCTAACGGCCCGTGTGTTGCGGTTGTTAATTAGGTGACGGCAGAGGAAAAGCGGACGTTCGTTGCCCGGGCCAAAGGGTTCAAGGCATTGGAGAATCTTGTACATCTTCCAGTTCATGTCGCTCAGTTCGACCTCCGCCTCCACATCCAGCGTCGGCACTTGCTGCTCCGGCGTGATATGCGCCGCCACGTATTCCTCAAAGCGGCGTTTGAACTCCGGCAGGTCCGCTTTGTGCATACTCAGCCCGGCAGCGAATTTATGGCCACCAAAATTGGTCAGCAGGTCACGGCACGAGTCAATAGCCGTGTATATATCGAAATCACTGACCGAACGGGCACTGCCGCTGATAATATCGTCATCTCCGGCGGTCAGCACTATTGTAGGACGATAATAACTCTCCGTCAGCCGGCTGGCCGCGATGCCCACCACGCCTTTGTGCCAATCGGGCGAGAAGACAACCGTTGTATGTCTGGATGCGTTGAGCGGGTCTGCCTCTAATTGCGCGAGCGCTTCATCGGTGGTCTTGCTGTCAAAATCCCGACGGTCCTGATTGTAGGAATCTATCTCTTTGGCAAACCGCAGCGCCGCCTCCGCATCGTCGGTGATGAGCAGACGAACCGCTTCGGCACCGCTCTTGATACGTCCGGCAGCATTGATGCGCGGACCAATTTTATAGACGAGGTCGCTGATGGTTATCGTCTTGCCTTCTATGCCCGCCACCTGCATGATGGCGCTCAGACCGACGGACGGGAATGCGTTTATCGCACGCAGACCATAGAATGCGAGGATGCGGTTCTCACCGGTTAACGGCACCACATCGCTGGCAATGGACATCGCCAGCAGCGGCAGCAGACGATATACTTCCTGCATCTCCACGCCGCGACGCAAGGCATATGCCTGCGCCAGTTTGAAACCCACGCCGCAGCCGCTCAACTCCTTGAAAGGATAGAGACAATCCGCCCGCTTCATGTTCAGCACCGCAACGGCGGAAGGAATGACCTCGCCGGGCGTATGGTGGTCGCAGATGATGAAGTCCACGCCGAGGCTGTTGGCATATGCTATCCGGTCCACCGCTTTGATACCGCAGTCGAGGGCGATAACAAGCGAGCAACATTCCTCTTTGGCGGTATCGACACCCTTGGCGGAGATACCGTAACCCTCCGTATAGCGGTCGGGGATATAATAGATGATATTATCGGTTTGGGTCTTGAGGAACGAATACATCAATGCCACAGCGGTAGTGCCGTCCACATCATAATCGCCGTAAATCATGATACGCTCGTGGTTATCGATGGCTCGGCAGAGACGGTCCACAGCCGCCGTCATATCACGCATGAGGAACGGGTCATGCAGACTGTCCAGCGACGGACGGATATACGCCCGTGCTTCCGCCGCTGTCCGGAGACCGCGACCCGCCAGTATACGGCCCGCCACAGGACTGATATCCAGGTCATGACTCAGCCGTTCTGCGGCCGCTTGCTCTTCTGCGGTCAATTGTTTAATATGCCAGTTTATATTCATCTGCTTCCTGCCATTGGGGCAGCACTTCTCTGAAATGTCTCAGTTTCTCTATCGACAGCTCCACTATGCGTGTGCCTTCCTCATAATCCTCAAACCCCGCCACATCCTTCAGCCATGTGTCATATGCCGCAGAGTGGCCGTTGTAGTCAAGTTGCATGCCGTCCGTGCCCACCATATTCACGCCGATAGCGTAGCAATGGTTCTCGGCGCCTCGTGCGGGCAGCAGAGCATCCCAGTACTGAATACGGATGGACGGCCAGCACGCTACGCAAATGAGGATGTCATACATATCATGCTTGTCCTGCCGCAGCCACACCGGGAAACGAAGGTCATAGCACACCGCCAGACGTATCTTCACGCCCCTGAACTCCCATACGGCGCGCTGGTTGCCGGGTGTGAAGAAATCCGCTTCGCCGCCGCTTTTGTACAAGTGGTGCTTGTCGTAGTGCAGAGGCGTGTCGTTCGGACGAAACATGAACCCCCTGTTGTATAACTTGCCGTGCTCGGTGGCCATCATAGAGCCGACGATGGCGATGTTATAACTATCCGCCATGTGCTGCAACGCACGGGATGCCTCGCCGCTGCCCCACTCGTCCGCCAGCCCGGGACGGTCAGTACAGAACCCTGTGCTGAACATCTCCGGCACCACGGCCATATCAGCCCGACCGGCTATCGCACGCAAGCGTTCGTCCAGCAGACCTATATTCGCCTGCGGATTTGCCCATTCAATAGGATATTGGAGAAGCGCTATCTTCACTTATTTCTTTCCCTTTTTCTCTCCTCCCCCTGCTATCTGCTCGCGCATGGCGGTATCGGCCTGTATATTCTGCATGCGATAGTAGTCCATGATGCCGAGGTTGCCGTTACGGAAGGCATCTGCCATAGCCTGCGGCACCAGTGCTTCGGCCTCAATCACCTTGGCACGCGCCTCTTGCGCTTTGGCTTTCATCTCCTGCTCGCTGGCAATGGCCATGGCACGACGCTCCTCTGCCTTTGCCTGGGCGATGTTCTTGTCCGCCTCCGCTTGGTCCATCTGGAGCTGTGCACCGATGTTTTTACCTACGTCGATGTCGGCGATATCGATAGAAAGTATCTCAAATGCCGTACCGTCATCCAGACCCTTGGACAGCACCAGTTTACTGATGGAATCGGGGTTTTCGAGCACCAGTTTGTGGCTCTCGGCGCTACCGATAGAGCTGACAATACCTTCGCCTACACGGGCAAGAATAGTGTCCTCGCCTGCACCGCCGACGAGCTGGCGTATGTTCGCGCGAACCGTCACACGGGCTTTGGCTATCAGCTGAATACCATCCTTGGCCACGGCCGTCACGGGCGGCGTGTCAATCACCCTCGGGTTTACACTCATCTGCACGGCCTCGAATACGTCACGGCCCGCCAGGTCGATAGCCGTTGCCATCTGGAAGGAGAGGTCTATTCCCGCTTTGTTGGCAGATACAAGAGCATGCACCACGCGCTCGATATGTCCGCCGGCGAGGTAGTGCGCCTCCAGACCGTCACGCTTCACCTCCATCAGACCCGCCTTGTGCGCCTCAATCATACAATTGACAATCTTAGCGGGCGGCACCTTACGGATACGCATAAGGAACAGCTGCACCAGACTGATACGCACACCGCTCACTACGGCATTGATCCATAGCATAAAGGGCACATAGTAGAAGAAAATACACAGCCCGATGGCTATCAGTGTAATCAGAATAATGTTTAACACTTCCATATTTATCCTTTCTTTTTAGTTTCTTTCTTTTTCAACTTGTTATCCGCCAGCTCCACATGGCTGTCAATCTTCGAATCCAGCGCCATTTTCTCCAGCGCATGGCTGCGGAGGAATCCCCAGATAGCCAAACCGGACAGCAACAGGCACGCAGCCAGCGTGATATAACCCGCCATCTCGCCTATCCACAACCAAGCCAGCACTACAGCCGCTATCAGGCAGCCGAAACCTCCGATACCCGCTATGCCGAAACCCGGCAGAAGGAACATCTCCATTAATAATAACGCGACGCCCGCGAGCACTAATAATACGACTAAAAAAACATTCATGCAAGTCTTTTTTCTAAAAATTCACAACTATTTTTTTCAAATCGGCTGCAAAGATACTAAATATCTTTGATATATGCAAGCGAATAAAAAAAATTTGCACAAATAAATTAATTATACTACTTTTGCGGCGATTTTTTTTGAGGTTACACCTTATTATATAGTGCATATGAGCAAAAATCTGGTTATAGTAGAGTCTCCGGCGAAAGCCAAGACCATAGAGAAATTCTTGGGCGACAGCTATCATGTGTTGAGCAGCCAAGGCCATATACGTGATATCGAACCGGTGGGAAGGAACTCAATGGGTATTGATTTCGAGCACGGATACCAACCTCATTATGCCATCGATGCGCATAAAGAGCATCTTATCGCGCAGTTGCAGCAGGAGGTCAAAAAGGCGGACACCGTTTGGCTGGCGTCCGATGAAGACCGCGAGGGAGAAGCGATAGCATGGCATCTGAAGGAGGTTCTCGGTCTGGATAAGAAAGACACCAAGCGTATTGTGTTTCACGAAATCACCAAGACCGCCATTCAGGAAGCCATACTTCATCCGCGCGATATCGATTATAATCTGGTCAACGCCCAGCAGGCACGCCGCGTGCTGGACCGTATTGTTGGCTTCGAGTTATCGCCCATCTTGTGGAAGAAAGTGACAACCGGCCTCTCCGCCGGACGCGTGCAATCTGTAGCGGTGCGTCTGATTGTTGAGAAAGAGCGAGAGATAGAATCTTTCCGTGCCTCGTCTTCCTATCGCATTTTCGCCGATTTCATCGGAACAAATCCGGGTGACGCCTCGGTGCTGAAATGCGAACTGGACCATCGTTTCTCGCATAAGAAAGACGCTATCGAATTCATGGAAAGCCTGAATACGGCAATGTTCATCGTGCGCAGCGTGGAGCGCAAACCCGTGGCGCATATGCCGGCTCCGCCTTTCACCACCTCCACCCTGCAGCAGGAGGCGGCGCGCAAGCTGAAATTCTCTGTTTCCAAGACCATGCGTCTGGCGCAGGCACTGTACGAGAGCGGAAAAATAACCTACATGCGTACGGATAGCGTCAATCTGTCCACGCTGGCGCTGGCTACCAGCAAGGAGGTCATCGCCGAGCGCTACGGCAAGGAGTATGTACACACCCGCCAATATCGCACCAAGGCAAAAGGCGCACAGGAGGCGCACGAGGCCATCCGTCCTACCTATATGAACGTGCTCAACGCGAGCGCCAACAAAGACGAGCAGCGCTTGTATGAGCTTATCTGGAAGCGGACAATCGCCAGCCAGATGGCGGAGGAGCAATGCGAGAAAACAACCATCGAAGTGTCCGTACACGGCAGCAAATATTCTTTCGTGGCAAACGGCGAAGTGGTTCAGTTCGACGGTTTCACTCGCGTCTATGTGCAATCGACGGACGAAGCGGAGGAGGAGCGCCGCCTCTTGCCGGCGATGTCGCCACGCGAGCGTCTCAAACTGCAGGCTGCGGAAGCCATCCAGACCTACGCCAAGCCGCCATACCGGTACAACGAGGCAACACTCGTCAAGCGCATGGAGGAGCTCGGCATCGGCCGTCCGTCCACCTACGCTACCATCATCGAAACCATCCAGAAAGTGAAATATGTGGAGCGCGGCTCCGTGGCCGGACAGAAACGCGACGTGGCGCTGCTCACGCTCAAGAACGGTATGGTGATGGAGAAACAGAAAAGCGAGATGTACGGTGCCGAAACACAACGACTGCTGCCTACCGATCTCGGACGCGTGACGAATGATTTTCTGGTAGCCCATTTCCCATCCATCCTCAGCTATGATTTCACGGCGCACGAGGAGGAGCAGTTCGACCGCATCGCCATCGGCAAGGCGGACTGGACGCAGACGGTAGATACTTTCTACAAGACCTTCCAGCCGCTGCTGACCGCCATTCCGTCGGGCCATATCGCAGCGCGTGAACTGGGCAAGGACCCGGCTACGGGCATGACCGTTTATGCCAAGATCAGTAAGATTGGCCCCTGCGTACAGATCGGCGACGCCACGGATGCCAAACCGCGTTTCGCCAGCCTCAAGAAAGGGCAGTCTATCTTCTCTATCACGCTGAACGAAGCGCTGGAACTCTTCCGCACAGCCCTACCGCTCACGCTCGGCGAGCACGAAGGCAAAGAGGTAGTCATCGGCGAGGGCAAATACGGCCCGTATATCCTGTATAACAAAGCTTATATCAGCATCCCGCGCGGCAAAGACCCGTTGACGCTGACCATGGATGAGGCGGTGGAACTGATTGCGCAGAAGCAGCAGAGCGACAAGCCTTTGCATGAATGGGGAGACATACAGGTGCTGCAAGGACGGTATGGAGCGTATATCCACACGTCGGAAGGCAATTATCAGCTGCCGAAAAATGCGGACCTAACTGCTCTTACGGAGACGGAAGCGCGCTCGATTATCGCAAAATCGGCACCTCTAACGGCGAGAAAACGCACTTTTTACAAAAAAAGTAGCAAATAATTTGCATATATCAAAAAAAAGCAGTACTTTTGCACCCGCTTTTGAAAATTAGAATGAGTAGGGCTCCCGAAAATTTTAATTTTTGGGAAGAGCGGGAGCACGACGAAAATTCATATGAGCGATGTTATCGCGAATCGTATTGAGTCGTCGCTCACGCGACGAGAAGTAGCGCAGTTGGTAGCGCACTACGTTCGGGACGTAGGGGTCGGGCGTTCGAGTCGCCTCTTCTCGACAAAAAGGAGAATCATCTTTTGATGGCTCTCCTTTTTGCGTTATGACGTCCGTCCCCTGCAGGACCGAACGTAATCGTTCGGGACGCGGAGCATCTCCCCGATGAAACGGGGAGAGCGGCCTCCGCCTAGAGGGGAGCCCGCCTACCCGTATATGCAATAACCGGCAATGCCGGCAAAAACGATAAGGAGAATGGGGTGGCTCAGGATATCGGTCACCCTGCTCTTATATACCTGCGGCAGGACTGTCAACCCCGCCACAGCGGCGAAGATAATCCAACTGGCGGTGTCGATAAAGTTGGTCGGTTTGATAAGCATAAGCGCCGCAGCGGCTATCAGGCCGATAACTGTGAAACGCAACATCCGGAGCGTCTGCTCGAAATAGATATTCCCTTGAAAACGCCGGCTCAGCCAGAAATACGCCTTGCAAACCGAAAGCATGATTATGAGGCTCGGCAGCACGATAGCGAAAGTGGCGAGCACGCTTCCCCAGAAACCGGCGGTGGTATAGCCGACGTACGTCGCGCAGTTGATACCTATCGGGCCGGGCGTGACCTGGCTCACCGCCACGATATCGACAAACTCCTGCTGGCTCATCCATCCGTGCGTCTCCACCTCCATCTGGATAAGCGATAATATGGCCAGACCGCCGCCGAAACCGAACAGACCTATCTTGAAGAAACTCAGAAATAGTTGCAGATAGATCATCTCCGCCTCCTTTCTGCGATATCCACCGCCAGAAGCGTCAGCATAATCGTTGCCAAGATAACCCACACAGGGTTGACATGCCCGAGCCAGATGAGCAAGGCGGCGGCAATAGGGATGAGGGCTGTGAGCCAACTAATCCGGGCAGACTTCGCCATCTTCACCAGCGGGGCAGCGATAAGCGCCACCACGGCGGGACGGATACCCTTGAACGCCGCTTCTACCGCCGGCTGTTCTTTCCATTCGGAGAAGACCGTCGCGATGGCCAGAATGATGATAAATGACGGCAGCACAGCGCCTAACACCGCTCCGGCCACGCCCCGCCAACCGCCTATGCGCCAACCGATGAAGATGGCGGAATTGACGGCTATCAGCCCCGGCGCTGCCTGCGCGAGGGCTATCATATTAAGAAACTCCTCCTCGTCAATCCAGCCCTTGCGGTCCACCACTTCGCGTTGGATAAGCGGCAACATGGCATAGCCTCCACCGAGGGTGAAGGTGCCGATTTTGAGATATGTCCAAAAGAGCTGAAAAAACATAGACCGCTGCGCTCAAAGAAAAAAGCGGCTTTGAGTAGCCAAAGGCTACGGTCTTTCGACTTTCGACTTTCTACTTATCATTCAACTGCTGCTTGACGAACTTGGCGAGCATGTTTATCGCCGCATTGTTGTGTCCTCCTTGCGGTACTATCACATCCGCGAAGCGTTTGCAGGGCTCGATGAACTGCTCGTGCATCGGTTTGAGCACACGCTGATAGCGGTCAAGAACGGCCTCTGCCGTACGTCCGCGTTCCACCACGTCACGCCGCATGACGCGTATCAGACGGTCGTCAGCGTCGGCGTCAACGAATATCTTCAGGTCCATCTGCTGCCGCATTTTCGGCTCACGCAGCGCCATAATACCTTCCACGATAATCACTTCGCGCGGCTCGATATGAATGGTCTCTTTCTGGCGCGTGCAGGTGATATACGAGTATATCGGCTGCTCTACGGGCTTGCCTTCCTTCAGCATCTCGATATGCTTGGTCAGCAGACCCCAGTCGAACGCATCGGGATGGTCGAAGTTGATGTTCTGGCGCTCCTCCACGGGCACATGACTACTGTCTTTGTAGTACGAATCCTGCGGAATGACCACCACTTCGCCTTTCGGAAGGCGCTCTATCAGTTTTCTCACTACCGTTGTTTTACCCGAGCCGGTACCGCCCGCAATGCCGATGATAAACATAAAGCGATGTACGATTGTTTAATACGGAGTGCAAAGGTACAACAAAAAAAGCACATACGCAAATAATTGATTATTTTTTTACGAATTTATTGCAGGTGCTTGCACATATCAGTTTTTTTTACTACCTTTGCACGCAAATTGAAAACCTATTATTGTAATCAATAAAGCAACTGTTATATGTTTTCAGAACGAGACACCAAAGGCCCGTCTTTGAGGCGAGGTTCGATTGAAGTGGTATGCGGCTCCATGTTCAGCGGCAAGACCGAAGAGCTCATCCGCCGTATGAAGCGCGCCAAGTTCGCCAAACTGCGCGTGGAGATTTACAAGCCCGCCATCGATGTGCGCTATAGCGATGAGGATGTCGTCAGCCACGACCGGAATGTCATCCAGTCCACGCCCGTGGATAGCAGCCAGAATATCCTGCTGATGGTGGATGATATAGACGTGGTGGGTATCGACGAGGCGCAATTCTTCGATATGGGTATTGTCGATGTATGCCAGCAGCTCGCCAACCGCGGCATACGCGTCATTGTGGCGGGTCTGGATATGGACTACCGGGGTGTGCCTTTCGGTCCTATCCCTGCGCTCATGGCAATAGCGGATGATGTGTATAAGACCCACGCCATCTGCGTGCATTGCGGCGACCTCGCGTACGTCAGCCATCGTCTCGTTCAGAGCGATAAACGAGTGCTGCTCGGCGAAACGGACAGTTACGAACCCCTCTGCCGTGCTTGTTATAACAAAGCCATCGCGGAGGAAGGCGAACGAAGTGAGCAGGCTAATTGATATCATATTACCCTTAGCCATCCGGGATTGTTATACCTATAGCGTCCCGGATGGTTTGTCTACTCCCCTCCCGGGCACACGTGTCATCGTGCCGCTGATGAACAAAGAGGTGCGGGGAGTTGTTCTGCGGGAGCATACCGAACCCGTCGAACCCGCGTTGGCGGCGAAGATTCGTCCGATTCTTGCGGTCTCTGATGCCGCGCCCGTCGTCTCGCCCCAGCAGCTCGCCCTATGGCAATGGATGAGCAGCTATTACATGTGTTCGTTGGGCGAAGTGATGTCGGCTGCCTTGCCCGGAGGACTCGACAAACGGCTCATCAACCCGCCCAAGCGGAGAAAGACGCACCTCAACGCATATGACGGACCGGTCGAACCAGCCCATCCCCTCTCGCCCGCACAGACGAAAAGTGCCGATGACATCGAGCGTTTATGGACCGCCGGCAAGCAGATTGTCCTCCTGCATGGCGTCACATCCAGCGGCAAGACGGATATCTACATCCATCTCATCCGCCAGCAGCTTGAGGCAGGAAAAAATGTGCTCTATCTGGTGCCCGAGATTGCCCTGACTACGCAACTCACCACGCGGCTCGAGCGTATTTTCGGAGATAAACTCATCGTCTATCACAGCCGTTTCACCGATGCCGAGCGCGCAGACAGGTATGAAAAAATCTCCAATCTCAAATCTCAAATCTCAAATCTCAAATCTCAAATCTCCAATACCTACGTGGTCCTTGGTGCCCGCAGCGCCGTCTTCCTTCCCATCCCGGACGTGGGTCTCGTCATCGTGGATGAGGAGCACGACCCCAGTTACAAGCAGGCGGAGCCTGCCCCGCGATACCATGCACGCGCAGCGGCAATCATGCTCGCCAAGGAGCACGGAGCGCACGTGCTGTTAGGCACCGCCACGCCGTCCATCGAGTCCTATTATCTCGCCCGGAGAGGCATCTACGGCCTGGTGACGCTCACCCAGCGCTTCGGAGGCGTCGAGCTGCCGGACATACGTCTGGTGGACCTCAAACGCCAGTACGAGCGAAAGGAGATGTACGGCCATTTCAGCGACCCACTGGTGGAGCGTATCCGCCAATGCCTCGCGGACCACAAGCAGGTTATCCTCTTCCAGAATAGACGCGGCTACGCGCCGCAGATACAATGCGTTCAGTGCGGACAGCCGCCGCGGTGCATCCAGTGCGATGTGCCGATGACGCTCCATATGCGCGCGAACGAGCTCCGATGCCATTACTGCGGTTACCACACGCCCGTGCCGACCGTCTGCCCGCATTGCGGAGGCGAATACAAGACCATCGGATTCGGCACGGAGCGCATCGAGGACGAGATACAGACCCTTTTCCCCGAAGCACGGGTGCTCCGGATGGACCTCGACACCACGCGAAACAAGTCCGCGTACCAGGATATCATCAACGCCTTTGCCAAACATGAGTGCGACATCCTCGTCGGCACCCAGATGATTACCAAAGGCCTGCATTTCGATGACGTCCGCCTCGTGGCGGTACTCAATGCCGACCCGCTCTTCAACCAGCCTGATTTCCGGGCATACGAACGCGCTTTCCAGATGCTGGAGCAGGTAGCGGGACGCGCCGGACGAAAAGGCACCAAAGGGGAGGTATGGATACAGACTTTCGATACCGGCAATGCGGTCTTGCGCATGGTTGGGGCGCATGACTACCGAGCCTTGTATGAGCAGCAGATTGCGGAGCGGGAATTGTTCAAATATCCGCCGTTCCACCGCCTCATCCGGTTGCAGCTACGCCATGCCAAACAGCAGCAGGTGCACGAAACCGCCACGCTGCTCCAAGCGCATCTCAGCCGCATCTTCGGCACGCGCGTCTCGGCCGTCATCATCCCCTCCGTGGAGCGAGTGCAGGCTTATTACATACGCGAACTCACCCTCCGCATCGAGCAAGGGGCAAATATCGCCGAAGCTAAGCGACGGCTCAACGAGGCAATAACGTATATCGCTTCGATTGCATCGAATAAAAACGTAAAGACCATCATAGATGTTGATTCCTGAGGAAAAGCGCCGTGTGGCGTATATCAATGAGATGATTGAGAGCGGCAGGGCCGCACAATTGGTCAAAGAGGGCGAGGATTACCATGCCCGCCAGTTAACCTCCATCGCGCAGGATATCTGCTCGCGGTCGGGCGTGCGCGTGGTGCTGATTGCCGGACCTTCATCCAGCGGAAAGACCACCACCAGCCATCGCCTGTGCCTTGAGCTGCTCGCGCAGGGACGCCAGCCCGTCGCCCTTTCTTTGGATAACTGGTATATGGGCGGCAACCGGTTACCACTGGACGCGAACGGAAAGAAGGATTACGAATCGGTCTATGCCATCGACCTGGAGCTGCTGGAGTCGGACCTCAAAGCGCTCATCGACGGCAAGGAAATAGCACTGCCTACCTTCAATTTCGCGGAGGAGAGGCGGGAATATATGGGTGATACGCTGCAACTCGAGCCGGAGGGCATCCTCGTCATCGAGGGCATCCATGCCCTGAACCCCATTCTCACCAAGCATATCGATGCCGCGTGCAAATATAAGATCTACGCTTCGCCGATGAGTTCTATGTCGCTGGACGGCGAGCGATGGGTGCCTACATACGTCCATCGGCTGCTACGACGGATGAGCAGAGACCTGCGCACGCGTGGCAAATCGCCGCTCGAGACATTGGATTTATGGCCGTCCGTGATTGAAGGAGAAGCCAAATGGATTGAGCCCTTCCGCAACGAAGCGAACGCGTTCTTCGATACCTCGATGAACTATGAACTGTCGGCGCTCCGAATGAAGGTAGAGCGCGCGCTGCAATCTATACCTGCGACGGCGCCGGAATACCAGATTGCCGAGTTGCTCCTTTCTTATCTCTCCTTCTTCAACTACCTCGAGCCGAAATACATCCCCGCCACCTCTATTTTGCGAGAGTTCATAGGAGGCAGCCTCTTCAATGTAGGCTAATTTTGCACTTTTTTGCAAAAAAACGCACAAAAATTTGCGTATATCAGAAAAAAGCAGTACCTTTGTCGTCGATTTCGTCGATTAACGACTTCGTTGCTCTGCAACTCGTGTAGTTACCGGGAAATCTCCTCTCCGATTAAAACATCGCTCCGCTAGCGTTTTAATCGGTTAATTATCTCGGGAGGAATGCTAGTGAAACGATATTCCGACCGAAGAGCGTAGCATAATACGTAGCACTATACAAGCGCAGAGCGCGCAGTCGTGCGAGTATTAATGCAAGCGAGGCGGGATAGCTCAGCTGGTTAGAGCGCATGATTCATAATCATGAGGTCCCCAGTTCAATCCTGGGTCCCGCTACCAAGCAGCCTACCATACCACGGTAGGCTGCTTCTATTATGCTGGGGATATGCTATGCGCTCCATAGGATAACCATATGATACCCATAGGATACCCATATGATAGACGCCAAAATCTGTCATTTTTACGCCTCTTTCTATATATATACGTAGTATATATATACTTTTTGTGCAAAGAGTCCCAACTATGAAAGAAAGGGACCAAACCATGCAATAAAGAAGGCGAGCCGAAACTCGCCTTCTTCATCATTCAGTGGCATCGCCACATCATTCAGCAAACTCTGTTTGCATCATTTGGCAGCGTTGCGCTTATTTCACCACAGTGCCAAGGACGTTGTAGGTCTTGCCGTTCTTTTCAATGAACAACTGACCGTTGCGCAGAACCTTAACCGCCTTCTCACCTGCAACGGTGTTGTCAACTGCGGTCGGTTCATTCTTTGGTATGTAGATTACATGATAATGCCAATCATCACCACCTGTTCCGTCCGGTTTGAAGTATATTGTCTTCCCTTCGCCTGCGTAGTCGTGACCTACATTATAGTTATTACCACTGCCATTCGGATAATAATACTGAATAGCATCGCCGTATACCTTAACTACTTTCAGTGCATCTGCTTCTGCTAATGTTGTAGTCAACTTATATTGGCTACCCGAATCGAAAGCAAAGAGTTTGTTAGTATTCAAATCAGAGACATCCCATTGAGATACTCCGCTGAATGTGCCGACAAGATAGTAACCATTCACATGGTCCACTGTCGGGAAAGTGATAGCTAACGAGTCATTCTCAAAGAACCATGTGAAGGTATAATCACCATCTTTATCTGCATGGAATTTCATGTTTCCTAAATTTTCATTAGGAACTATAGAACCATATACTCCCGGATTGTACGCATCTTCACGATAATATAAATATTTATTCGTACGGAAACTACCATCTACTACGACACCAAACTCTCTATTATCTTGTGCTGTAACATTCTCGTAAGTATATGATGCCGACAATCCATCAGCGGACAATGTAGCTTCGTACTCTACCCAATCATCAATAATGCCACCTTTAAATTTTACTGTAGGACGGTCAACTAGACTCAAAGTGATACCTCTCAATTTCGCAGAGGACCATGATTGAGTATTGCGTAGTTGAATAGTGTAGTCTCCAGCCTCCGGAATTAGAATATCACCCGTCATTACCTTGTCTCCGGCTTTCTCATAATAAGATTGGTTCATTGAACCGTCAAGGGTATCTCCATTGGCATTAATAATTCGAATTGCTAATATGGAACCACTAGCAGACCCTGTCTTATAATTAACCGTTGCTTTTAAGCGAGCACCGGATAATGCGTGAATCTTCCAATAAGCAGTACCACTCTCGGACTTGTTTTCCCAATGTAACGAATCTGCTGCACTATAGAAAATGTTTCCCTCTAGTTTGGCTTTCTTTCCTTCCAAGAAATACGGAGCAGTCAAATCTGCATTAGGAATAGTTTCTGCTGTCTTCCAACGCGGGTCACCAAGGTCTGTACCATCAGTTGCAGCAGCACGTGCCGGAGAAATCTCTCCTGTAGTCCAATTACCCTTCAATGCTAAATTGCCAGCAGGAGCATTTACAAAGAGAGGATTGGCAGTAGAGCAATCAGTAAATGTCGGGCAATGGTCATCCCAGTTATGATTGTTGAGATTGTATGATATACAATTCTTAACTGTTCCTCCATACAAATAGGTGGCATACTGACCTGTAATTGTATCATTGGCAAAAATACAATTAGAAACCGCTACATTCGTTGATTTCTCCGAATATATAGCATGGTAATTAGATCCTTTTTTGCCGTAGTTATAGAATGTACAATGATCTACTTCCAACCTCATATTTGATGTTTCAGAAGCTCCGTAGTTTCTATAATCAATTAAATACCTTCCATCCATCTTTTGGAAATTGGCGAAAGTGGAATTCTTTACAACCAACTTGTCGCAAGTTTGCTTATCCGAAGTAGAACTTGGATAAAAAACAATAGCGCTCTTTAAGCCGTTATGGAAATAGCAATTGGTGATGATAAGTGAATCTGTATGACACGTGTTAGCGCAATAAAAGATGTTGTTTTTAACGCTATCGAACTCGCAGTTATCTATTACGAGGCTTGTATGGGAGTTGTCATAAAAGCGGATATAATAATCGTAACTTCCCTGTGCTGCGCCATCAAAATTGAGACCTTTAATCTTAACATTAGCTCCACTTTTAATTTGCAGATAGGTATACATTTGAATTAAAGGAACTGAAGATGCCGTATCCGATGCTAAAATTACCAGGTTGGTATCTATGACCAGATAATTATTTCTCTCATCATATACACCACCACCAAGCATAATGGTATCAATCTTTTCTGTTTTGGCCGCATTTATCGCCAACTGCAAATTGGAATGGCTGTAATAAGGTGAAGTTGGAGTAATGTGCTTTACCTTTGCACTAACTGTCAATGCTACGAGCATTGCAGCGAAAAGAGTAAAAATTTTTTTCATAATTGATTAGATTTTAAGTGTTAATAATGTTTATTTAGTATTAGTTTTTGATGTTGCTTTTGTTAATCATGGAATGTGAGGCTATGGCGGGCATCTTCCACAGAAACTACAAGTTCACCCGAAGGTAATGAAACTACCCTAAAACCAAAGTGGAAATCCTCATAAATAAAATCCCGATACCCTCTACGTTTCCAATCTAACACATACCGAGCCTCATTGTGCAAGTAATAGGTATGACCTAAGGTCTGCAAGGCTCTATACATCCTGTCTTCTTTATTCAGCACAGTTTGCATATCAAGCGTTGGATGATTATTCATCGCTGCTTCGTAGAATTCATCTACTGCTTGATAGACCGTGTCACGAATAATAACTCTCATCCTCGTTTACTATAGTGTTCACGAATCTTCGCAGTCAGGCGGTCATGCATTTCGTCCAACGACATGTAATGAGGTAATTCCGAAGGAAGGATTACATCATAATTAACTTGTTTTTCTCTAACTTCTGCGTTCATGGCGGGCTTATTCGTTCAATTTTGCTTGCAAAATTACAACAAAAAAATCATATATGCAAGAAAAAAGTGAAAAATGTCGCATATTTGTGTATTTTTTATGCTTTTGACCTGTATTTACCTCCGATACGACTCCGAGATTACTCCGATAACCCGCTTTTGGTGATGTTAGGTAATGACCACGTAAAAACCACATAAAAACCAGTTACCAATACCCATAAAGTCTCCCATAAAAAAACAACCCCGCCGAAGCGAGGTTGCTTTCTATAACATCCTAACGGATTACTTCATGTTCACAGGCTGACCGGTTACGGTGTAAACCTTGTTGTTCTTGAGGATCAAGATCTGTCCGTTGTAGAGAACCTTAACAGCCTTGGTCGAAGCATCGATATTCTCGAAGCCTTCAGCCTTCTTCTCATAGAAGTAAATGTTAGCGACTGCAAACGGATTGCCTTCGAAGCTTGCGCCTGTCGGATCCTCATAATGCTCAAGAACGAGGCACTTCAGGTTAGAAAAGTCATACTCACCCGGCCAGGTTGCGATCTCGATATCCCAGCTGGTCCAACCTTTTGCAAGGTCAAGAACGACACCGTCTTTGTAGTTGCCACCGGCAACAGCCTCTGCCGTAAATTTGATCTTAGCAGCAGCCGGAGCCCAGAAGTCAACGTGGAGTTTCTTGTAACCACT
>ONGK01000028.1 GCA_900317345.1 uncultured Bacteroidales bacterium
CCGATGCGCAGGAAATCGCTGAAGCGGTATCCTCCCGGCGCGTAGACGAGCATATGCGTAGGCGAACCGATAGGCGTGGCAAAACTGCTGCTGACGCTTATCATCAGTGCGATGAGGAAAGGATAGGGTTCGTAGCCAAGTTGTGTTGCCGCATCGTACATAATAGGGAAGAACATAGCTCCCGCGGCTGTATTGGAGATGAACTCCGTGATGAAAGTAGCCACAAGGCAGATAAGGGTCATCACCACAATCGGGTTCGTACCGCAAATATCAAGTGTGCGATATGCGAGCCATTCGGCGATGCCTGTTTTCTGTATCGCTACGCCCAGGACGACCGATCCGGCAAAGACCATGAGTATCTCCCAGTTGATGGCTTTCATTGCCTGCTCCGGCGTGCAGCAGCGGAAGATAAGCATCGCAATCGCAGCAAGGAAGGCACAGTTGAGCAGCGGCATCACATTGAGGGCAGACAGCACCACCATCGCCAGCATGATAGCAGCAGAGACAAGCGTTTGCGGACCGATATTGGGTACCTGCTCCGAGTCATAGAAACAGAGTTGCGATTTGAGCGAATTGATATTTATGTCCAGTTTCGGCGAACATTCGATCAGGAGCGAGTCGCCGGCATGCAGCTTCACCTCCTGCGGCGATTGCTCGATACGCTTGCCATACCGCGCGATAGCAACCACGGTGAGGTTGTTGTCTTTCTCAAACGTGGTATCACACAGACGACGATGAATGAGACTGCTATTGAGCGCCACATAGGCGGTACGCAGCTGCCGCCGATGGTCGTCCTTATCCACCGTGAATTCCGTACGGTCTGCCGTGACGAAACCGTATCGCTCGCAGAGGTCGAAGATATCATCAATCATCCCGGCGAAAATGAGTCTGTCGCCGCCCATGATAGGTTCATCATCCGGCACGGGCGAGAGCACTTCGTCGTAATGGATGATTTCGATGAGCCTGCCTCCGTGGATATCCTTGAGTCCGGCTTCAGCAATCTGCTTGCCGATATACGGGTTTTTCGCTGGCACAATCAGTTCGACGGTATATTCCGCGGTGTCTTCGAACGCCTCATCCGGCGTCTCACGATCGGGCAGCAGCCTGCGCATAGCGATGATACTCAGCACTCCGATGAACAGACAGAACAGGCCGGGAACAGTAGTTGCCAGCACGTTCATCACATTGCCTGTATGGTCGGTGTACATGCCCGAGATAATCAGGTTAGGCGGCGTACCAATCAGCGTACAGACGCCACCCATACCAGATGCATAGCTCAGGGGGATAAGCAGTTTGGAAGGCGAGAGTCCCAGTTTTTTCGACCACATCTTGACGATATCCACGAAGAGCGCAACCACCGTTGTATTGCTTAGGAACGAACTGAGCGCAGCCACGGGTAACATGAGGCGCAGCACGGCATCCTTATACGAACCGGGCTGCCCCAGCAGATGCTTCACCACCCATTGCAACACTCCTGTATGCGTCAAACCCGCCACGACGACGAACAGCACGCCGATAACCACTACCGACGCGCTGCTGAAACCCGAGAAAGCTTCTTTGACATCCAGCACGCCCGTCAGAAACAAGATAGCAATAGCGCCCAGAAAAACCAAGTCAGAACGCAACTTGGTGAACAGCAGTACGCTGAACATCGTCAGGACCGTAGCTATCGTAATCCACGCATGAAGACTAAACCCTAAAAACATGATATGTTACTTGATGTATAAATTGACGTAATCCATTACCTCCTACTTGATGGCTGCAGACAGAGCACTTAGTCATTGACAATGGTGATTCGTCCCTGCGGTGTTGCGTATCGGTCCGGCACGACACCGTTTAGATTCACAAGCAGATATTTGGCAAACGTGTCGCCGTCGTATAGTCCGGAGAGTGTGACAATAGGACAATCCTTGAGCGTGCCCTCCATCCCGTCTTTCGCACAGTAGATGCTTGTTCCGATGGTGTATGTCTGCTCCTGGTCGATAGGCATCCATGAGTCGGTGGCGTCATCAAAGACCTCCACGTCAGTGACGGTGTGGCTGAGCTGATGCGCGGTGAACCGGAGTCCGGAGACTTGCGGGAAAGAGCCATATTCTTCGGGAAGATAGGCAGTGCAACTCTTCAGCAAAGCAATGATGTTGCTGCCGGCGGCTTCCACCCGGACCATTTGGTTGTTGAAAGGCTGCACGTTAATCGCATCGCCGTAGGTGATGATGCCGGCAGGAATGTTCGAACGTATTCCGCCGCCGTTACAGAGGCCTATCTGCGCCTGTGCTATCGTGCGGAAAGCATCTGCGATGATATCCCCCATGTTGGTTTCTCCCTTGCGCACGAGGCGTTTGCCGTCGGCTCCGTTGATGGTGAGGTCGAAAGCGCAAGTGGCGAGTTGTTGATGCGTCACTGTGTCCATGAGCTGATTGACACTATCGATGGCGCTTTTGACAGTCGCGTTGATGTAACTGATGTCTTTTGCAGGCAGGAGCGAAGATGTGATTTTTCCGTCGGCAGAGATAACCAGTTTGCCGATGTTGGCGAACTGCGTACCGGTCTGGGTGATCAGTACCGGTTGGCCGTCGAGATTGTTGACCACGTCGTGTTCGATGACGGAGTGGGTATGTCCGTCAAAGACGACATCTATCCCTCGCGTAGCGGCTATCAGTTCATGAGACGACATGCCGATAATCGGTTGTGCCTCTCCTAAATGCGAGAGGAGGATGACGTAGTCAGCACCTTCTGCTCGCGCCTGATTGACAGCGTTTTGCACTAACTGCGGGACTTCATCGGTATGCAGATCATAGATGAGATTACCGTCATCGTCGTAGAAAGCATAGTTCTCTCCAGCCATCGCTTCCGGCGTGAGCACACCGACGAAGGCAACCTTTCGTTCTCCGTATCGGCAGATGACATATGGGGCATAATATGGCGAATCGGCTCCGGCATCAAAGAAATTCGCGCAGACAATCGGTGCTTCCAATTGTGCGACGAGTTTTTTCATTCGTTCACCACCGTAGTCGAACTCATGATTTCCGATGGTCAGGGCATCATAATGAATATGACGCATAATATCGATGATGTATTGCCCTTCGGACAGCGACCCTGCGGATCCTCCCTGGAGGAAATCGCCGCTGCTGACGACGGCGACAAAGGCAGTGTCCGCCGCCAGGATAGCATCCCGCAGGCCGGCTAACTTAGCGTAATCATCAATGGCGCAATGCACATCGTTCTCATACAGGATGACGATGCTTTTCGGCTGTTTTGGAACGTCTTGACTGTTGGCACAAGAAGTGATTACCAAGCCTTGCGCCAGTGCGCATATCAAGACAAGTGTTTCGCAGAATGATTTTTTCATTTATGACAGTGCCTAAGTTCAATTTAGCGGATGAAATGCATCGGTTTCCATTCCTCGCGTTGTGGCAGTTCCGGAGCGTTCTCTCCGCGCAATCCGCGTATCATCCACGCGAGGTTACGGGCGAGGGTACGCATGGTCTGCATTCCCTCCGTATCCTGCGCCACCTGTCCTTCCTCGCGTCCGTAGGCGATATTCCAGTACTGGGAGGTAGCGAGTGGCATATTCATCATCTGCAGGGGCATCTGCAGGGCTTCGAAAGCAGCAGTAGCTCCTCCGCGCCGGCATATAGTAACGACCGCGGCGGGCTTATTCTGCATGTTCGCACCATTGGAGAAGCACAAACGCTGCATGATAGCAAGGAGTGCTCCGTTGGGCTGGCCGTAATAGACCGGCGAACCAAAGACGAAGCCGTCCGCCTCTGCGAACTTAGCAGAGATGGCATTGCATACATCATCATCGAAGACACAACGCCCGTTGCCTTTCGTCTTGCATGTGCCGCAAGCGATGCACCCGCGCAGAGGTTTGTTGCCAATCCAGACAATCTCCGCATCGATGCCTTCCGATTGGAGCGTTTGCGCTATCTCGCTAAGCGCCGTAAAAGTGTTGCCGCTCTTCCGCGGCGAACCATTGATAAGGATGACTTTCATATGCATCAGGCTAATTGGCTTTGTACGACCTGCGCGACCATCTTGCCGTCAGCATTGGGCAGCGCCGCTTTGATAGCTTTGACAAAGAGGCCCATATTCTTCTTTTCTGCCTCCCATCCGTTCGCTTCTTTGGCCTGGTTGAAAGCGCGGACGATATCCTGCTCGGAAGCGGCTTTGGGCAAGAAGGTCTCCAAGACATCAATCTGTGCCTGCTCGGCTTCGGCTAACTCCTTGCGTCCGGCAGCGATATATTGCTCCACAGACTCCTGGCGCTGCTTGACCATCTTTTTGATGATTTGTATCTCATCGGCTTCGGCAAGCTCTTTGCCTGCATTCTCTTTGCTGGTTTGCCAGTTGAGGAAGGCACTTTTGATGGCGCGCAGAGACTCTGTGCGTACGGAATCATGGTTTTTCATCGCCTCCATGATTAAGGCATTGATTTGTTCTTTCATATCTTAACAGTATTATAATTAGACAAATAGTATCTCATCGAGGGGAATGCGCACGAAATCACGTTGCTGCCAGAGCGGGTGGGGCAGGGTGAGTTCCGACGACGCGCAGACCATCTCTTGGCCTTGCTCATCTATGGCCCGAATGATATCAATATCGATAGTACGGTCGGCATAGACTCCATTGACGGACTTTTGCGTACGGCCCAGCTCCCGCTCGATGGCTTGCGTGGCATGGAGAAAATCAATCGGCGACATATCGGACTCCACGGCGCAACAGCGGTTGCAGAAGCCATGCTCGCTATGAAAACCCCAGGGCTCGGAATAATAAAAAGAAGAGCAGCGTAGGACCTTCCCTGCTTGCTGCTCAATCATCCGCAACGCACGCTCTATTGTGCGTTCTTTTGGTCCGAGATTGGCACCGAGCGATAGATAATAGTGCATAATTTGACCATTTGCGGGTACACGACGGAGGATTTGAGGATCGGTGAGTTCTCCGCCCAATGAAAAGCCTGATTGCTCTTATCCATAACAAAGACCGCCACCAGGACGATGATGCCGTATTTGAGCACCCCGAACACGCCTCCGAACAGCCTGTTAGCCCATCCGAGATGAATAGCGCGCATGAACTTTGTCAACAGGCGTGCGAGGATAGACAAGACGATCGCAACCGCCAGAAAGACAAGGGTATATGCGACGATATCACACACATTCTGCGGCCAGGCAAACTGCTTGAACAGCCAAACGGAGAACGACGGAGCACCGAATCGTGCGCCGAGCACTCCGAGAATCACCACCGCAAAGGCGATGATCTCGGAGATAAGCCCGCGCATCAGGCCTCTGACGAGACCGAAGAGAAGGGGCAGAAGCAATATAGCATCCAGCCAGTTCATCTATCACTTCAGATTCGGCGTGTATTCCCTCGGCGTCCAAAGTTCATACTCACCCTGCTCCACTTCCTTATAGAGCTTGATATCCTCGATGCCGATACCGGGAATGCCACGCGGCGTAACCGACCATTCTTTCCACGCGTTGGTATTGTTGATTTTACTCAGATCGGCCGCTTTGTCCTCATAGAAGCCCAAGATACCGGTGATGGTGCCTTTCCAGTTGACGCAATCGGCGGTACCGTGATGATCCGCGCCGGGCAGGTAATAATAAGCGAACTTGGCGTACTCGGAGCACTGGCTCATGAGTTTCTTGCCCGAAGCATCGGTGATGATACGGCTCTGCGGATAACCGATATTATTGGTGGTAGGCGCAAACACATTCGCACTACCGGCAGAATCCGGATTGGCTACTTCACAATCCTTCTCCGTTCCGTTATCATCATACTGGCCGTTGAACCAAATTCCCTTGATGACCACGAGACGTCCGTCCGCCTTGCGAATAGCATTCATGCAAGCGGTGTCGTTGGTGAACGTGCCCAGACCTTTGGTCTGGTTATAGAGTTCAGTCAGCGTAAGGGTATCGTATTTAATCTTGCTCTGGTCCGGCACTCCAATCAGTCTGGTCGCATCACGGAAGCGTCCGGGAGGAATACGTCCGGGAGCCCATCCGACTTTCTCATTCGCGTTCATCGCGTAGATATTGTCGTTATAGGAAGGCACACAGAGTTGCGGCTGATTGGCATAGCGTCCAATCGACAGGCCGTTACAACGAATCAGAAGCTCCTGGCCGATTTGGAACATACCGCCGGCAGAACCCAGGTCCACGGAGATACGGAGCGACTGCTGCTGATTGTTGACAACCTGCTGGATAACCAGCGATTTATAGAAGTTTCCGGCATAGTCATCAGAGATGATGCGTCCACGGATATAGATGCCTTCTCCGGCCGTAGGAATGGTATCAATGGTGAACAGGAAAATCTTATTATCCACCGTTGAACGCTGACGATACGGGCAGGAATCGTTCTTGAAAGAGCCTTCCTCCGTCATAAAGGTATTCAGCAGCTCGTTGATATCATATATCTTATATCCCTCCGGGTTTTCCGCTGCGAGTTCCTGCGCCAAATTGTCGGACGGCGTGAACACATCCTTCTCCTCAAGCGCTTTGGGCTCGCAGGAAGTCGTGATGGCAAGTACTAAAGAACAAAGTACAATGTACCAATATTTATTCGTTTTCATTGCGCTTAGAATTTATAAGTTACAGTTAAGAAGAAGTTAGCGCCCCACGCATAGTAGTACTTGGACGGATATTTCCAAGCATTAGCGGTGATGACAGAGTTCTGATAGTCTTTCTCGCCCTGTCTAACGGCTCTCGGGAGACGTGCTTGCTGATAACCACCGGTCTTGAAATGGGTGTTGTTCGTCAGGTTCGTAACGCTGAGGTTAATCGAAAGTGACTGGCGATTAGGCAAGTAAATCAGTTTGCCGACCGAGGCATCGATGATGAATCGGTTGAGCGGGTTGGTAGCCGCCAGATTCTCCTGCATCGTCATGAGGTTATACGGATACTTGAGCACAGGAACACCATTTGCATCGAGCACCGCATTTCCATATGTTGCCTGTCCGAAGGTAGGGCTATCGGGATCGTTATCCACGGTGACATCCAGCTCACGTCCATCAGTGGTCATGATAGCATTTGCATATGCATCGCCGAACCATCCGTTGACGGCGTGTCCGTCGGTACGCATACCGGTGTAGAGACCTTGCATTCGGCGGCTCGGAGCCACAGACAGATAGTTCCAGTCATGATAGCTGACAGTAACATCCGCGAACCACATCTTCGGGTGGAAGAAACTGAGCTTGAGGCTGGCATTTGCCTGCGGGCCATTCGATAGTTTGAGACCCTTGAGCAGCACTTTATCACGCACCTCGAAGATATGCTCTTTGGTTACCATATCCTGCGTCATCGGCAGTCCGTTTTCGGCAGAAGTGATAGAGGTAGCGTCGCTCGTATAGCGGTAGTCGCCCACAGAAGCAACACCGGTGAGGGTGAAATAGGTGCCGAGTTTAACAGCAATAGCGGCTTCGACACCTATATAGCGCTTGCCGATTTCCGACAAGGCCTGGTTGACGAAGGTGCGAATCTCGTCATCATAGTAGCTGTTGAGCTCCGTTCCGCCCCAGCTATGGGTGTAGAATCCAGTCACACGACCGCGAACGATGGGGTAGTTGAACTCGTAGGTGAGGTCTCCCGAAACGACTTTTTCATTGGCCGCGTAGAACTCCTTGAGGTTCTTCGCCTTATCATGGATGTAGACCTGGTCCAGCACTCGGTCATGAATACGCTGCGAGATATATGCATCGCGTGCGTACGGGGCACGAGTCTCTGCCAAAGCATTCAGTTTCAAACGGTTACGTCCATTAATCTTATAGGTGACACCTGCTTTGAAAGCCGGGTCGAAGAAATGGTGGGCATTACCATAATAGAACGGGTGTGCGGTCTGGTATTGGGCGGTGTTATCACCCAGATATTTCCATATCGTACCGCGCCCGTAGGCCAGCGTAGCCAGATATGCCTGACGTCCGTTGAACATCGCCGAAACACGCTGCATGCTGCTGTATTCCAGTGCTAACGCATAGTGCACATCCACTTCGTTGAACGTCCATTCGTTCTGGAACCACGTCTTGAGATGGCCCATGTTGATGCGGTAGTCGTAGCCGAAACGCTCACCGTTTTTGATGACTTTATTCGGGTGATACAAATCGTTCTGGATAACCGTTCTGATATCCTCCTGCGTATATCCGCTGCTGGTGGCCAGCTCCTTGATATCACGGTCTGCGAAGGCATCGATATCAATCCACTGGTTAGCGCCGAGCAGGTCGTCCATGGTCTTGTAATGAATACCCTGCGCGAATTTGCCCTCCACGCCCAGCGTCATCTTCAGATGGTCGTATTTCGTGTTGGTGTAGTTAAAGGCAGCGTTTGCCTCCTGAATATCATTGTGGCGGCGCTCCAAGAAATAGCGTGCAGCCGCATTCGGGTCGTTGTGATTGTTGGCAAAGTTGCTGGCATAGAGGCGCTCCCAGTCAATCTGGGTAGTCTTGTTATCGCGTGATTTCCAGCGCTCTACGAGTTCGTTGTACTCTTTCTGATGCACAGAAGGACCGACCAGATTTCCGTCCGCTCCAATGAATCCGGAACCCAGATTAACGCCATTCATATCTTCGCCGATGAACAATCCCCAAGGATAGTGATTGCCCTGATCGTCAAAGAGTTGCGCCGCACCTCCGTCTTCGCTGTTCGGGTTGGCAATCTGGCCATCCCACATATACGAAGGCAGGTTACGATAGTAGTCCGGACGCGGGTCGGGCGCGTTGTAGAAGTTGAGCGCTGAGTTGGAATACATCGAATAGTGGTATCCTACGGCAGCTTTGATTTTCTGCTGCTCGTCGATATTGTACTCGTAGGCAGCGATAACCGTCGGGTCGAACGATTTCACGATACGCGAGTTACGCACCTTGCCGTCCTGATATCCCCAATAGGGGTTGTAGTAAATCGAGCCGGTGAGGTCGTACACCTCCTGCGTAACCGCAGCGTTCTGTCCGCGCTCTGTAGGCGCACCGAACGTAATCAGTTTGAGGCGTGCATTATCCCAGATGCGCTCCGCCGTGAAGAAATAGCCCAGCGAATAGTATTTGATACCTTCTCCGATGATGCCTTTGTTGTCGATATACGGCGAGAAACGATATGCCAACTGTGCAGCAAACGCCCATCCGTTCGACAGCACACCGCTGGCGTAGGTGGCATTGACACGCGCTTTGTAGTTACGGTTGGTACCGGCTACACCTACTTTCCATCCCTGTGCATAGCGGCTGGCGCCCATCAGATAGTTGGTCGATTGACCCAGATCACCGAAGGTGAAGTTGGTTGCCTCTAAGGGGTTGAGCACCTCTTTGTAACGGCTGGCATCGTTCAGACCACCCATTGCCGAATAGTTGAACTGGCCGCGTTCCTGAGTGTTGAAGTTCAGACCCTCGATGTAGTAGCTCTCCATGTTCGATTTGTAGCTACGGTTACGATAACGTGCTGTAGACCAGGCAAATGAGGTGGTGGCATTGAATACATCGGTTGATGCAGATGAGGTAGAAGCTTGCGCTTGGGAGCGTCCCTCATCGTCCATCATCTCCTCTTCCGTCAGGTTCAGCAGGATCTCCTCTTGGGTCTGCGCCGCGAGGTCGAGACTCAACTGAACAGGCTCCATCTGGTTGACTTTGTCCGCGTCGAGATGAATCAGTTCGAGCGCAGCCATATAGCCATCCGCTTCGATCACCATCTCTTCGTCGATAGCCTCCAGATAGAGCAACGAGAACTCACCCGCTGCATTTGTCGTAGTGGAGATGTCCTGTACAACGAGTGTAATCTTTGCGCCCACCACAGGCTCCTGCGTGGACTCATTGACGACTCGTCCTTTGAGTGATGTCTGAGCCACAGCCGAGAGACTGATTATCAGCGCAAACATCAGAGAAAGAAAGTGTTTCATACAATTGTTTGTTAGTGTTTTTATGGTTAATATTATTGCTTGTCAAAACTCAGCGCTTTTCGGCGTACGCGGGAACGGAATGACATCACGTATGTTCTGCATACCCGTCACGAACAGCATCAGACGCTCGAAACCGAGTCCGAAACCGGCGTGCGGAGCAGAACCGAAGCGGCGCGTATCGAGATACCACCACATGTCCTTCATCGGGATATGGCGGCGCTCAATCTCGTTGTTGAGCAGTTCCATATTCTCCTCACGCACGGAACCGCCGATAATCTCGCCGATCTGCGGGAAGAGAACATCTGTGCCCTGAACGGTTTTGCCATCCTCGTTAATCTTCATATAGAAGGCTTTGATATCCTTTGGATAATCCGTCATGATGACGGGTTTGCCGAAATGCTCCTCCACCAGGAATCGCTCGTGCTCCGAACTCAAGTCATCGCCCCAGTTGCACGGGAACTCGAACTTACGTCCGTTCTTGATAGCCTCCTGCAAGATATTGATACCTTCGGTATAGGGCAAGCGTACAAACTCGGTGTCCACCACCGATTTGAGGCGTTCAATCAGGCCTTTGTCCACAAACTGGTTGAGGAACTCCAGGTCGTCTATACAATGGTCGAGCGCCCAGCGAACGCAGAACTTGATGAAATCTTCCTCCAGGTCCATCAGCTCGTCTTTCTGGATAAATGCCACTTCGGGCTCAATCATCCAGAACTCCGCCAAGTGGCGCGGCGTGTTGCTGTTCTCTGCGCGGAAGGTCGGACCGAAGGTATAAATCTTGCCCAACGCCATAGCGCCTAACTCGCCTTCGAGCTGTCCGCTGACGGTAAGTGCAGCCATCTTTCCGAAGAAATCATCGCTGTAATCGATTTGTCCGTCGTCTGTTTTCTTGAGGTTGTAGAGGTTCTTGGTGGTCACCTGGAACATCTGCCCGGCGCCTTCACAGTCGCTGGCGGTGATGAGCGGTGTATGGAAATAGAAATAGCCGTGCTCGTGGAAATAGGTATGGATAGCCATTGCCATGTTGTGGCGGATACGGAATACGGCGCCAAACGTGTTGGTACGGGGACGCAGATGCGCGATAGTACGCAGATACTCCATACTCAGGCCTTTTTTCTGCAGAGGATATTTCTCCGGGTCGGCTGTGCCGTATACTTCCAGGTCTGTCAGTTGTATTTCCACCGCTTGTCCTGAACCCTGGCTCTCTACCAGAATGCCGGTAGCCGAGATACACGAACCGGTGGTAACGGGTTTGAGGCGCTCCTCATCGAATTGCGCGAGGTCCACCACAATCTGGATGTTTTTGATCGTAGAGCCATCGTTGAGAGCAATGAAAGAGATATTCTTGTTTCCACGACGGCTGCGAACCCATCCGCGCACGTTAATCGGACTGCCGAAGCCCGTACGTTTGAGTGCGTCTATAATTACTGTTCTTTGCATATCTTTTATCTTTTGTCTTTTGTCTTTTGTCTTTGAGCAGCCCTCGGCTGCGGTCTATTGTCTATAACTGATATTGACTTAAATCTTCTCCTAAACTGTTAATACTGGCTCCATCTGGAGACATCTGCTGGCCGAACGAGACTGCGCCCATAGCGCTGTTCATGCTGGATTGAATGGACACTCCTTCGCCTCCGCCTATCGGTCCTCCCAGTTCATCCGGGTCGACGGCTTCGTCCTCGTTCTGGAATTTGGCATACTTGCCACGGAAGCGCAGCCAGATCGAATCTGTGGCACCGTTACGATGCTTTGCTACGATGATTTGCGCCAGGCCTCGCAGGTCTTTCCCGGTCTTCTCATCGTTGTAGATATGATAGTACTCCGGCCTGTGAATGAAGCATACCAAGTCGGCATCCTGCTCGATGGCGCCGGACTCACGCAAGTCACTCAGCTGCGGGGTCTTGCCTTCAATACCGGTTCGTGCTTCCACGCCGCGGTTCAGCTGCGAGAGGGCAATAATCGGAATATCCAGCTCCTTGGCAAGGGCTTTGAGGCTTCGTGAGATAATCGATACTTCCTGTTCGCGGCTACCGAAACTGGAGCCTTGCGCGTTCATCAACTGCAAGTAGTCAATGATAATCATCCGAATGCCGTGCTCGCGCACCAGCTTGCGGGCTTTGGAGCGCAGTTCGAAAATAGACAGAGAAGGCGTGTCGTCCAGATAGAGCGGTTTGCCTTTCATCACGTTGATTTTCGTGTTCAGCCGTTTGGCATCCTCCTTGCTCATCTTGCCGGTCTTGATTTTCTCGCCTTCCAGCTCGCACACGTTCATAATGAGACGGTTAACGAGCTGTACGTTACTCATTTCCAGCGAGAAGAGAGCAACAGGTATCTCGCGGTCCACGGCAATATATTTGGCCATCGAGAGCACGAAAGCCGTCTTACCCATAGCAGGCCGCGCGGCAATAATCACGAGGTCCGGCGTTTGCCATCCGGAGGTAATCTTGTCGAGTGCATGGAAGCCGGACGGAATACCGCTGATGGAGCCGGTGTTTTTCGCTGCCTTCTCCATGCGGGCAAACGCTTCTTCGATAACCGGGTCTATCTGCGTCACATCGCGTTTCTGGCTCCGTTGCGAGATCTCAAAGATACCCGCTTCTGCCTCTTGCATCAGCTCGTCGATATCCTGTGTCTCGTCAAATCCTTTCTCCTCAATCTGCGCCGCCATGGCAATGAGATCGCGAGCCGTAGCTTTCTTGGCAATGATTTCCGCATGGAAGCGGAGATGCGCTGCTGATGCGACACGCCGTGTCAGGTCCGCCAGATATACGGCACCGCCGGCTTTCTCCAGCGTACCCATACTCCGGAGCTTCTCGCCCACAGAGAGTACGTCTATCGGCTGGTCTTTGGACGCCAGTTCACGGATAGCCTCATAAACCATCCGGTTCTGGTCTTTGTAGAACACCTCCGGACGCAGCAAATCCGCTACCGATCCGTAGGCTTCTTTCTCTATCATGATAGCGCCGAGCACCGAGTCTTCGAGTTCCTGCGCCTGAGGAGGCAGCTTGCCGAACTCGTTTGCGCCCACTTTGATAATCGTGGTCTGAGGGGTGCGTTTGCTATTTTTACTTGTTCCTGCCATATTCGGTTAATAAGTTATGCGCAGCGATGAAACTGCTAATCTCGTTGTTCAGAACCTGCCGTTCCGCCACTTCTATCTGATGCTCCATCTGCTCATTCTTGTAGAAGCCGTCCAGCAGAGCCTGGTTGATGGTTTCGTACATCCAGTATTTGGCCTGCTCTGTGCGATGGCGGTCGAAATAGCCGTTCTCTTTGGTGAACGCGATGTATTGCTCGATATTCTCCCATACCTCCATCACGCCGCTGTGGTCAATGGACGAGCAGCAGATGGCTTCGGGTTTCCATCCCGACTCGGAGGGTGGGAAAAGGGCGAGCGCATTCTTAAAGCTCACGCGTGCAGCGCGCGCACGTTCTATATTATTTCCGTCGCATTTGTTGATAGCTATGCCATCTGCCATCTCCATGATACCGCGTTTGATGCCCTGCAGCTCATCGCCGGTGCCGGTTACCTGCAGCAGCAGGAAATAGTCCACCATTGAGTGTGCAGCGGTCTCGGATTGCCCTACGCCGACGGTCTCGAGAAGAATCGTATCGAATCCCGCCGCCTCGCATAGCACAATCGTCTCGCGTGTCTTGCGAGCCACGCCGCCTAATGAGCCTGCCGACGGACTGGGACGGATGAAGGCGTTCGATTTGACGGACAATTCGTTCATTCGCGTCTTGTCGCCTAATATCGAACCTTTGCTGCGCTCGCTGCTCGGGTCTATAGCCAGAACGGCAAGTTTCTTTCCATGGTCGCATAGATCGCTGCCCAGCGCCTCGATGAAGGTCGATTTGCCGGCTCCCGGCACACCCGTGATTCCTACGCGGATGGAATTGCCGGCGTACGGCAGGCACATCTCTATCACTTTCTGCGCGATAGCCTGGTCTGCCAGCAGGTTACTCTCCACCAGCGTCACCGCCTGACTGAGAATCGTCATATCGCCACGGCGGATACCCTCGAAGTACTCTTCGGGCTGCAGCACGGTCTTCTTGCGGCGGAAGGTGGCATATGGATTGACAGCCGGCAGGTTCTCTACACCTGCATTGACTGTCAGTCCTTTGTATTCTTCACTATTTTCCGGATGGTCAATCATTCTACGGTAAAGAGCAGTTTAACTCGCTTGACAGGGTTGATGTAGTCGTTGGTGATAATCACTATCTCGCGACCATATTGTCCGGGTTTCAGGCCCTTGGTGTTGATATCTACGCTGATTGCGCCTTTCTTGCCGGATTTAACCGTTGCTTTAGCCGCTTTCACAGCCAGTTGCGGGTCCGTACTGTACACACGGCGAATCTCAAGCGCGTTCACACCGCTGTTCTTAATCGGGAAAACGAACTTGTGCGATTTGCCGGCAGACATCTTTCCTGCGTCGTAGCTCTCCTGCAGTTCGAGAATAGGCGCGTTCTGCTTCTGCTCAGGCGTCAGTTGGCTGAAATCCTCCACCACATTGGCTTTGATGGTCAGTTTATAGGTGTCGGAAATCTCTTTCTTGCCGTCGATAACCACATATGCGTTCACCTCTACCGGTCCGTAGAGTTTGCTCTTCTTGGTGTTGGCTGCGAACACAAATTTGCCCACTTCGTTCGGTTTGATTACTTCCAGCGTAGCCTGGTGTACCAGGAATTCGTCGGTCTGTGCGTTGGTAGCCAGTTCCACTTTGTGCTCCTCTTTGGTCTGGTTGGTGTATTCCAGCTCACCGGCTTGGTTGTTGCCTTTGGTGATGGTGCCCAGATCAAGCACAGTGGTCTTCATGTTCAATTTACCTACCTGCACCGTGTACTTATTCGCCGGTTTCGCCTGCTTCGGAATCACTTCACCCTTGATGTATACTTTCTTGGTCGGTTCGGAAGCGTTAGACGTGATAGTCACGGTCTTCTGGAAGCGTCCGGGACGTCCGTTCGGGTTGTAGGTAACGGTGATGGCACCGGTCTGTCCCGGCTCTACAGGCTCTTTGGTCCAAGTCGGTGTCGTGCAGCCGCAACTGGCGCGAACGTTGCTGAGTACAAGCGGAGCCATCCCTTCGTTCTTAAATTTGAACACAACAGACACACGGCCGTCTGCTTCATTAATCTTACCAAAGTCATGCTCCGTTTTCTCAAACGTGATGACGGCTTGTTGTCCCATTACGGCTACTGCGGTGAGTGCCATTAGGATTGTACTGAAAATCTTTTTCATTCGTATATACCTTTCTTAATGTTAGTTTTCTATTGTCACGCGTTTAACTTCTTTTATATCGTCGATCTTTCGGATTGCTTTGAGCAGGTCTTCCAGTTCGCTCTTGTCGTACACATAAATCTCCATGGTGCCTTTGAAGATGCCGTCCTCGCTGGATACGTTGATGGAGCGCATATTGATATGGAACTCCTGCGTGATGGCTTGCAGCACCTGGATGAACACGCCGAACTTGTCAATGCCCTTCAGTTCTATCGTCTCCACGAATGACTGCACGCGGTGGGTGTTCCATGTTGCCGAATAGATGCGTTTGCCGTAGCTGGTCTTGAGCAATGCGGCCTCCGGACAATCAATCTTATGGATGTGCATCTGGCCTTCGTCGTCCAGATAGCCCAGCACCTCATCGCCCGGTATCGGGTGGCAGCAGTTGCTCAGCATGTATTTCTTACCCAGGTTATCGTCCGTCAGTATGATAGCGTGCGGCTCTTTCTTCTTCGGCTTGGCTGCATCATTAGGCTGCGCAGCAGCATCATTAAGCGGCTGTGCCGCGCTTATTTTATCAATATTGTCTTCCCGCCTTCCGATGAACGGGATATACGACCGCCAGCCGCGTCTGGGCATCACGATGTCGTGGATGTTATCCAGACGGATGGTGCCTTGCCCCACATGCAGGTACAGCTCGGTCGGGTTGGCACATCCATAGTAATTCAATAATCGTGCTACGGCCTTGTCGGGGTTTGCTGCCAGGTCCTTATCCATCTGGATAGCATCGTTGACGAGCAGTTCGCCGTGCTTGATATACCGTCTCTCCTCGCGGCGGAAATACTGGTTGAGGCCGTTGCGCGCTTTCGCGGTGATGACCATGTCCAGCCATTCTTTCTGCGGGTGCTGGCTGTTGGAGGTGAGAATCTCTATCTGGTCGCCGCCTTTCAGACGGTAGGACAACGGAACAAGCGAGTGGTTCACTTTCGCCCCGATGCAATGCTCGCCTAACTCGGAGTGGAGTAGGAAGGCGAAGTCCAGCGCCGTAGAGCCAAGAGGCATCGTCTTGATATCGCCGTGAGGCGTGAATACGAATACTTCCTGAGCGAAGAGGTTCAGCTTGAAGGTACCAAGGAACTCCATCGCATCTTTGTCCGGATGTGCAAGAATCTCCTTGATTTCTTGCAGCCATTTGTCGAGCTCTCCTTCGTCCGATTCGCCGGTCTTGTATTTCCAATGCGCCGCATAGCCGTGCTCCGCTATCTCGTGCATTCGGTCGGTACGGATTTGCACCTCCACCCATTGCCCGTTTTTCGCCATCACCGTTACGTGCAGCGCTTCGTAGCCGTTTGCTTTCGGCGTGGATATCCAGTCGCGGATACGCTCCGGATGAGGACGGTAGAGCTCCGTAATCGCGGAGTAAATCATCCAGCACTGGTCTTTCTCGCTCATCGACTCGTTCGGCGTGAAGATGATACGCACGGCCATCAGGTCGTATACGTCCTCGAAGGCGCATTGCTTGAGCATCATCTTCTTCCATATCGAATAGACCGATTTGATACGTGCTTTGAGCGTGAAGGTATAACCCATACTCGTCAGCCGTTCACGGATAGGTTCGGTGAAATGCTCGTAGGTTTCCATCTGCCCGGCTTTCACTTGCTCCAGCTTGTCGTGTATCTCCTGCCAGGTCTCTGGATGCTCGTATTTGAAACTCAGGTCCTCCAGTTCCGTTTTTATCGGGAATAGACCCAGGCGATGCGCCAGAGGAGCGTATATATATTGTGTCTCGCCGGCTATCTTGTATTGCTTGTCTTTGGGCTGCGAGCCGAGTGTACGCATATTGTGCAATCGGTCGGCAATCTTTATCAGCACCACGCGGATGTCTTCGCTGATGGTAAGCAGCAGCTTGCGGAAGTTCTCCGCCTGTTCGCTTGCATGGTCGCCGAATACGCCGCCGCTGATTTTTGTCAGACCGGATACTATCTGCGCTATCTTGTCTCCGAAAAGTCCGCGGATATCCTCCACCGTATAATCGGTATCCTCCACCACGTCATGCAGCAGCGCCGAGCAGATACTCGTACTGCCCAGACCTATCTCTTTCACGCAGATACGCGCGACAGCAAGGGGATGCATGATATACGGTTCGCCGCTCAGGCGACGCACGCCGTAATGCGCCTTGTGCGCGAAATTGAACGCGTGGGTAATCAGCTCCACTTTCTGACGGTGTGGGGTATGCGCATAGTCGTCCAGCAACGCCTCAAACTCGCGCTGAATCATCAATTCTTCATCTGCTGTAAACTCGCTTTTTTGCATAATAAGCCAAATTGACCCGCAAAATTACAAAAAATAATTCATATACGCAAATATTTCCGCACTTTTTTGCAAAAAATAGAGTTTACTCTATATATATACAAGTATTTGGCTCTTTATTCTTCCTCACTCCTTCCTCACTCCTTCCTCACTCCTTTCGCACATTTTCCTCATTCCTTTCGCACATTTTCCGCACTCCTTCACCTGCCATTCACATACCATTTACTTGCTATTTCGCTTCCATTACCATAGGATACCCATACCATACCCATAGGATACCCATATGATAGACCGCTAATTTTGCACAAAATGGCGCTCTTACTATATAATACGTAGTATTATATACTTTTGTCTGCATTTTTCTGTAAAAAAATACTTGCATATATCGAAAAAAAGCAGTAATTTTGCACCCGCAAAGTGTTTTATTAAAAGACAAACTATGACGTATACATTTGTTGCAAGCCGGATATCCGGCAATGGGAATGCGGTTTTCCCTGACAAGCTGATTATCGATGATGACAAAGTAACCTATTACAAAGGCAAAATTATCGGTTACGATCAATCGGTTATCATGCGTGAGCGCATCGGTTCTGTGAATATCTCCATGCACCTGCTTTTCGGCGACATCGTTATTGAGAGCAAAGGCAGCCAGACCATCCATGCGGAAGGTTTCACGCGATCCGATGCCAAACAGATTCTTCAACTGCTGTCATAAGCACCGAATCGGTATTCGAAGGGGTAAAATGCACTTTTTTTGAAAAAAAATCACAAAATCTTTGGTCAATTCAAAAAAAAGTAGTAATTTTGCGGGCTTTTTGCGGTCGAGTGGCTCGACACACGTTCTGTCATTCGGCGTAGAAGCATTAAAAATTATAGTATTAATAGTAAGGTTGGGCGGTGGATAACGTAGGGTTTGCCCCGTAAAACGGAAGTCGTAAAGGAAGTCCGTCGGTCTTACAAAAAACAAACAAAATTAATGGAATACAATTCGTACAAAACAGCATCGGTTAGCAAAGAGGCTGCTCACGAGCAAAAGAAGTGGGTGGTGGTAGATGCTGAAGGCCAGATTCTCGGCCGCATGTGCACCAAGGTAGCTAAACTGCTCCGTGGTAAGTACAAACCGTCCTACACTCCCAATGTGGACTGTGGCGACTATGTCATCGTCGTTAACGCATCGAAAGTGCAGTTGACCGGAAACAAATGGAACGACCGCGTTTACGTTCGCTATACCGGCTTCCCGGGTGGCCAGCGTGAGTTCACGCCTGCAGACCTTATGGCTAAGGGCGCTGACAAGCTCGTTCGCAAGGTAGTAAAAGGTATGCTGCCTAAGAATCGTCTCGGCTCGAAGCAGATTACTAATCTGTTCATCTTCGAAGGTCCGGAGCACGACAAGCAGGCTCAGAAACCAGTAGTAATTGATATCAACACCCTCAAATAATAGAAGCACATGGAAACAGTTAATGCATTAGGACGTCGTAAAGAGGCAGTAGCCCGCGTTTACGTAAATGAAGGTGCCGGCAAGATCGTCATCAACGGTCGCGACATCGAGACATATTTCCCGTCTTCTATTCTGCGCTATATCGTGCTCCAGCCGCTGAACAAACTCGGCGTAGCAGAGAAATACGATATCAAGGTTACCCTTGACGGCGGTGGCTTCAAAGGCCAGGCAGAGGCGCTTCGTCTCGCTATCGCTCGCGCACTGGTGAAGATTAATCCGGAAGACAAGCAAGCGTTAATACGAACAACAATTCCAAATCGTGTGGACTCCTTCGGGATTACCACACGATTGTTTTGGAATTTCAAACGCTTATGCGTGCGCGTATATTTAATAATGTATTATGCGCGTGAAAGAAATTCCAAAATCAACGGAAAAATAATAATTATTCATTAATCATTATTCATTAAAAAATGAGAACAAATTTTGATCAACTTCTCGAGGCTGGCGCACACTTTGGTCACCTCAAACGTAAATGGAATCCCGCCATGGCTCCTTACATCTACATGGAGCGCAACGGTATCCACATCATCGACCTCAATAAAACTGCTATCAAAGTAGAAGAGGCAGCAGAGGCATTGAAAAATCTCGCTCGTAGCGGACGTAAGGTCCTCTTCGTAGGCACGAAAAAGCAGGCTCAGGAAGTCGTTGCTGCTCATGCTCAGGAAGTAGGTATGCCGTACATCACAGAGCGTTGGGCTGGCGGTATGCTTACCAACTTCCCGACCATCCGCAAGGCTGTGAAGAAAATGAGCCAGATTGACAAGATGACCTCCGATGGTACGCTTGATAACGTGTCCAAGCGTGAGAAACTGCAGATTGCACGTCAACGCGAGAAACTCGAGAAGAACCTCGGTTCTATCGCCGACATGACTCGTCTGCCGAGCGCAGTATTCGTAGTCGATGTCATCA
Source organism: uncultured Bacteroidales bacterium (assembly GCA_900317345.1). Taxonomy (GTDB): domain Bacteria; phylum Bacteroidota; class Bacteroidia; order Bacteroidales; family Paludibacteraceae; genus Colicola. Next base: position 19,806 of record ONGK01000028.1, read on the forward strand.
AAGAGAAAATCGCCGTTGCAGAGGCTAACCGTCTCGGAATTCCTGTTTTCGGTATCGTAGATACCAACTCGAACCCGAACAATATCGATTTCGTCATTCCTGCTAACGATGATGCTACAAAGGCTATCGACGTCATCCTCACCGCTGTTTGCGAGGCTATCAAAGAGGGTCTCGAGGAGCGCAAGGTAGAGAAAGCAGACGAAGAAGCCGCTCAGGAGCAAGCAACTGCTGAGGTTCCGGCAACCAAAGAGCGTCGTCAGCGTATCCGCAAAGCTGCTAAGCCTGAGGCTGAGAAAGTAGCTGAGGAGAAAGCTGAAGCAAAGGCTGAAGAGCCCAAAGCAGAGGACGCAGAGTAATTTTTAATTCGTAATTTTTAATTTTTAATTAGAATTATGGCTGTAACATTAGCAGATATCAAGAAATTGCGTGACATCACCGGTGCCGGTATGATGGACGTGAAGAAGGCCTTGGAAGAGGCTAACGGCGACTTCGAAGTAGCAAAAGACCTGCTCCGTAAGCGCGGACAGGCTATCGCTGCAAAGCGTAGCGACCGTGAGGCTTCCGAGGGTTGCGTGCTCGCGAAAGTGAAAGACGGATTCGGCGCTATCGTTGGCGTGAAATGCGAGACCGACTTCGTGGCTAAGAACGAAGATTTCGTAGGTATGGTGAAACTCATCCTCGATGCCGCTCTGGATAACAAAGTGAAATCGGGTGAGGAACTCAAGAACCTCAAGATTGGTAACTTCACCGTTGCTGAAATCATCACCGAGCGCTCGGGTGTAACCGGCGAGAAGATGGAGTTGGCTGACTACGCTTGCCTCGAGGCTCCCGTAGTAGATGCTTACAACCACCTTGGTAACAAGCTCAGCTCCCTCGTTGCAGCTGCTGCTGGCGCTGACCAGGAGACCGTTCACGGCATCTCCATGCAGGTAGCTGCTATGAGCCCGATTGCGCTCGACGCTGACCACGTAGCTGAAGAGGTGAAGAAGCATGAGCTCGAAGTAGCTATCGAGAAAACCAAACAGGACGAGATCAACAAAGCTGTGGAGAACGCTATCCGTAAAGCAGGCATCAACCCCGCTCACGTGGACAGCGATGACCACATCGAGTCCAACCAGGCTAAGGGCTGGATTACCGCTGAGCAGGCTAAGCAGGCTCGCGAAATCAAAGCTACCGTAGCCGCTGAAGCAGAGGCTAACCTCGCTAATCAGGCAAAGAAAATCGAGATGATTGCACAGGGACGTCTTGGTAAGTTCCTCAAAGAGAACACTCTCGTTGAGCAGGCTTATATCATGAGCGAGTCCAAAGAGCTTGTGAAGGATATCCTCAAAGCAAAAGGCGTGCAAATCCTTGATTTCCGCCGCATCACATTATCCGCTGAATAATGAAAACATTTTGGAAGATATGTGGTTGGGGAGCGCTAGTAATAGTGCTCCTCTTTGCATTGATACTGGCCGTCGCTTCGCCGGTTGCCAAGTATGTAGTAAATAACTACGGCGAATCGCTCATCGGCCGGAAGATGCACGCAGACCGCGTAATCGTCAATCCCTATTGGGGAGGAGTGACCATCTCCGGTTTCCAATGCAAGGAACCGAATGGTGAGACAGACTTCGTCTCATTTGATCGTCTCTATGTGAGAATTGCGTATCCGCAACTCATCGCTAAGCATGTCAAACTGCGTGCAATCCATCTGGACGGCTTCAACGGACAGGTGCTCCGTAGTAACGAACGGATGAACTTCTCCGACATCATTGAGCGGTTTGCTACCAAGGACACGATTGACGAAGAGCAGCCTGCAGACACCGCGAAGAGTGCTTGGACGGTAGCATTGGATGATATTCGAATCAATAATAGCTCCATCCGCTACCGCGACTTGGTGAGCGACAAGCAATGGAAACTGGAAGATATTTCGTTGCGCGTGCCAGGACTCTATTTCGACAACACCCAGACCAACGCCGGCTTAGAGTTCGCTCTGCCTACAGGCGGTCGGGTAGGTATCATAGCCGGATATAGAATGCAATCAAACCGCTATGCAATCAGGCTGAACCTCTATGACGTGCATACCGATGTGGCGCTTCCGCTCGTGCAGGATTATCTCAATATATCCGGTCTGGGCGCATTGCTCAACGGCTCCATCCGCGTGGATGGCAGTTTGGATAACATCACACATATCCAACTGAATGGAAACGTGGCGATGGCGGGTCTTAGCCTTCGTGATATGCACGATGACCAAGTGGCTGCGATGGATGAAGTACGCATCGTACTGGACCGTGGCGACCTGAGCAACAAGACTTTCATTCTCGATACACTCGTCATTACTGGCATCACCGGCGATTACGAGGTGCATGATACGTGGAATACGCTCTCGCGTTTGCTCAAACAGCCGGACAAAGAAGAAGTGGAAGACAGTCTGGTAACCGAAACACTGGACTCCATCAGCCAACAGCCAATACCAGCCTCAACGCCCGCGCCATTAGTTTGGATGGCGAAGAAAGTCCGCATCACCGGCCACGACCTCACGTATCATGATTATTCGATGAAGCGCGACTGGGAATATGCTATAAAGACGCTTGAACTGAATGGTTCAAACATCGCCACAAATGGCCGTAATAGCGTGAAACTCAAGGCTTCGCTCACCTCGGACGCTCAACTGAATGCGGACTTCACCGGAGGCCTTGATTTCGCGAATCAGGATACTCGTCTCAATATGAACCTGAAAGGCGTCAAACTGGAGGATTTTAGCCCGCTTTGCCAGAACTATACCGGTTATCCGCTGGATGGTGGCGATTTGAGTCTGGAAAGCCATATAGACGTATTGTCAGGAAAGATGAAAGGCACGAACCAAATCATCATTGACCATCCTCGTGTGGGCAAGAAAGAGCGGTTCAGCAAGGCCAAATACAGGAATATTCCGGTCCGCACGGGCTTCAGCATCCTTACATCTGCACAAGATATGATTGTGCTTGACGTACCGGTGTCCGGCGATGCTCGGAATCCGAAATTCAATTTCCGCAAGGTTATCGGCCGTGCGTTACTTAAAGTCTTCTTCGGTCCGCTCATGGGCGTCAATGACCGCAAAACCATCAGCGAGGATGAATTGAAAGAGATGCAGGAGTTATTGGAGGACTCGACAGACGTCGCAGTGGCCGCAAGCGACAGCGTCGGTCTCTCCGAAATAAGCGAGTAGAACCTGTTCGCGGCAGAATTGCGTCTGGTCGGCATATTCGATCATCGCTTGCAGTTTCTGCACATAGCGTTGCTGACGCTCCTCATAGATAGCGGGCGAGAGGTAGATTTCTGCTTCTCGCTCGTTCGTCATAGTAAGGCTGCAACCTACAGAACGAGGGATATACGTGATCGCGCTGCGCCAACGATACTAACAATTGATGCATCGCCTCATTGTCCGCCTCGCGCACATACTGCAAGTCGGTGTAAATGCCTGAATAATTACGCATCAGCACATCTAACAGCTCCACTTGCTCGTGCGAGAGATTATATTCGCCTAACTGATGCCGCGGCACAAGAATCTGCACGCGTGGCTGTGTCTCATGTTCTTCTTCAAAATCAATATAGCCCGCTTGCGACAATATATGCAAGGCGGAGTAGGTCTGCAGCACAGGCAGTTTCATCACATGGCATAGTTGGTCCATATGCAGCATGAACCGATGTCCGAGACCGCTGCCTGCGCCTATCTGCAGAAAGTCCATCGTCTTTTGATAGACCTGCTCCACGAATTCCTTCGGCGGATAATTGTCCGTCACGCGCTTCCGCGCCTTCGCCTTGTCCTCTTTCTCGTTATAAAGCAGCACCGCATAAGCCGTCTTGCCGTCGCGGCCTGCACGGCCTGCCTCCTGATAATAGCTCTCTAGATGACTTGGCAAATCATAGTGAATCACCACGCGCACATCAGGTTTGTCGATGCCCATTCCGAAAGCGTTGGTCGCCACGATGACGCGTGTCTCGCCATTCGTCCATGCCTCTTGTCGCTCATTGCGTTCCTTCGTCGTCAATCCCGCATGATAGTAATCCACCGTGAACTCTGAACCATTAACCATTAACCCTGAACCTTGAACCCTTAGCCATTCCGCCAATTCTTGTGCCCGTTTCCGGTTTCGTACATAGACAATCGCGCTCCCCGGCACACGGCTCAAGATATGCGCCACTTGCTCATCTTTCTTGTCCGTCCGTCGAACGATATACTGCAGGTTCTCGCGGTGGAAAGACTTACGCAGCACGTTCTTCTCTGCGAAACCCAACTTCTCCTGTATATCATCTATCGTCTCCGGCGTAGCAGTAGCTGTCAGCGCCAGAACCGGCACACCCGGCAGTAAAGCCCGCACAGCCGCTATATTCAGATACGAAGGACGAAAATCATAACCCCATTGGGAGATACAGTGTGCCTCATCCACGGCTATCAAACCTACAGGCAAGTCTGCCAGACGCTTGCGAAACTCTTCGCTCTCCAGACGTTCAGGGCTGCAATAGAGGAAATGGTAAGGCTCGCCGTACAGACAGTTATCCAGCGCTGTACGCTGTTTGTCCCAACTCATGCCGGTATAGATAGCAGCTGCCTGAATACCTCGTTCCTGCAGGTTCGCCACTTGGTCACGCATCAGCGCTATCAGAGGCGTTATAACGAGGCACAACCGTTTGTCCGGATGAGCGTCCGCCATCACCAGTGTCGGCACCTGAAAGCATATACTCTTGCCGCCACCTGTAGGCATCAGCGCAAGCGTGTCCCGTCCCGATAAAACAGACTCAATAATCTCTGCCTGTAAGGGACGAAAGTCGTCGTATCCGAAATACATATGTAGCGCTTCCAGTGCTGTCATTGCCATCTTGAAATTTTGCAGCGCAAAATTACTTATTTTTTTCCATATACGCAAGTTTATACGCTTTGCTGTCCGTATTCTCTTGATTTTACATAAAAAAAGCACGAATATTTGCATATGTCATTTTTTTTTCGTAATTTTGCGGCGCAAAATTGCAGGCTAATTTTAAATACTATGAATACGAATTTTGGATTTGTTCGTGTAGCGGCCGCAGTGCCGACGATGCGAGTGGCAGATTGTCATTACAATGCCGAGCAGGTGCGCCTGCAGATTGATGAGGCGATAGAGCAGGGAGTTGAAGTGATTTGTTTCCCGGAACTGACGATGACGGGCTATACCTGTGCGGACCTGTTCTTCACACAGGCTTTGCAGCAGAGTTCGATGCGCGAGCTCGAAGCGCTATGTGACTACACACGTGGAAAAGCCATCATCGTGCTGGTGGGTGCGCCGCTGCAGGTAGATAACGACCTGTTCAACTGCGCATTCGTCATGTCAGACGGCGAGGTGATGGGTGTGGTACCCAAAGTGAATCTGCCGAATACCGGGGAGTTCTACGAGAAACGCTGGTTCACGTCAGGTCGTGCTGCACGCGAATATCTGCCCGGAGGAATTGCTCCGCGTATCCCGAAGATTGAGTTATGGAGCGGAGAAGTGCCTTTCGGTACCGATTTGCTCTTCTGCACACGCAATTATGCCTTCGGTATCGAGATATGCGAAGACCTTTGGAGCCCGCTTCCGCCTTCCACGCAACTGGCTATCCAAGGCGCGGAAATCATTTTTAACCTTTCGTCGAGCAACTGTATTATAGGCAAGCACATCTTCCGCAAACAGATGATTAAGCAGCAGTCGGCACGCGTCCACTGCGGCTATGTATATACCTCTTCCGGCGTAGGCGAATCGACCACGGATGTGGTATTCTCCGGTAGCACCTATATCGCAGAGAATGGCGATATATTGACCACCGGCGAACGCTTCCAACGCGAGAACACAATGATTATTCAGGAGATTGACGTGGAGCGACTGCGTACCGATCGTCAGCGCAACACCAATTTCACGAAGGACAAAGCCGGCCATTACCGTCATATTAACGTAGCGCCGATAGAGCGGGAAGAGGAGTTCACGGAACCTATACATCGTACTTTCTCCACCACGCCTTTCCTGCCGAAGAAAGGCAAGGAAGACCAATACTGCATGGACGTATTCTCCATCCAAACAAACGGTTTGGCGCGCCGCTGGGAGCACACGCACGCAGATACATTGGAAATAGGTATCTCAGGCGGTTTGGATAGCACGCTGGCATTGCTTGTCTGTGTACAAACGGCGGACCTGTTGGGCTATGACCGTGAGCGTATCGTGGGTGTGACGATGCCGGGCTTCGGCACTTCAGACCGCACGTACCGCAACGCATTGCAGTTGATGAAGGAATTGGGTATCACTCACCGCGAGATTTCCATCCGCGACGTGGCAACACAGCATTTGAGCGACATCGGCCATAATATGGACAAACACGACATCACATATGAGAACGCGCAGGCACGTATACGTACACTCATCCTCATGGACCTTGCTAACGAGCTTAACGGACTTGTGGTCGGCACGGGAGATTTGAGTGAACTGGCGCTCGGATGGTGTACGTATAACGGCGACCAGATGTCCATGTACAGCGTCAATGCAGGTATTCCAAAGACACTTGTGCGCTATCTCGTCCGCTATGCGGCGGAGAATATGTACGGTGAGCCGCTGCGCAACATTCTGCTTGACATCGTTGACACGCCTGTCTCACCTGAACTGCTGCCGACCGATGCAGATGGACAAATCGCCCAGAAGACAGAGGATAAGGTGGGACCGTACGACCTGCACGATTTCTTCCTGTTCTATTTTATGCGATTCGGCTTTACCCGCGAGAAAATCAAATATATGGCATGCCAGGCATTCGAAGACCAATATGACGAAGCGACCATCGATAAATGGCTCAGCGTCTTCATGCGCCGTTTCTGTCAGCAGCAGTACAAGCGCAGCTGTATGCCGGATGGACCTAAGGTTGTGAGCGTTTCGCTCTCGCCGCGCGGAGACTGGAGAATGCCGTCTGACACAAGTTGCATCTAAGATGAAAATATCCGAAAACATATCCTTACTGCCGTACAACACCTTCGGCATCGACGTGAAAACGCGTATTTTCGCCGAATATAGCAGCGTGGAGGAACTACGCGAATTGCTGGTTCGCTATAAGAATGAGCGAATATTGCATATTGGCGCAGGCAGTAATCTGCTATTCACCGGCGATTTTGACGGCGTCATTCTGCACTCTGCCATGCGGCGTGCGCGCTGTCTGAATGAGGATGGTGACCATGTGTTCATTGAGGCAGACAGCGGCCTGGTGATGGACGAACTCATTTCGCAGTTGTGCGATATGGGTATTTCGGGCTTGGAGAATCTCAGTTATATACCGGGCGAAGTAGGCGCATCGGCGGTGCAGAACGTCGGCGCGTACGGCGTGGAGGTGAAAGATGTGATTGAGAGCGTGCGGACCATTTGTGTGGCTGATGGTTCTGAGCGCGTTTTCACGAACGACGAGTGCAAATATGGTTATCGCGACAGCATTTTCAAGAATGAGTTGCGCGGGCAATACATCGTCACGCACGTAACCTACCGCCTCAACAAGCACCTCGAGCCCAAGCTGGACTACGGTAATTTATGCAGCGAAACGGGCGATAATCCTTCCGTAATGGCCATTCGCGAAGCCGTCATCCGTATCCGTAAGCAGAAACTGCCTGAGGTGTCGGAATTGGGTAGCGCAGGCTCGTTCTTCAAGAACCCTATCGTACCGCGTGCGCAATACGAGGCTATCGCTAAGCAATATGAGAAAGTGCCGCATTTCGAGCAGGACGGAGGAATCAAGATTCCTGCGGCGTGGCTTATTGAGCAGTGCGGATGGAAAGGAAAGACCATCGGCGGCGCACAATGCTATCCCAAGCAACCGCTTGTGCTGGTCAATACCGGTTCGGCAAGTCCGCAGGACATCATCTCGCTCGCGCAGAGCATCTGCGACAGCGTCAAAGAGAAGTTCAATATAGATATCCGACCGGAGGTGAATTATATTTAATGTTTCATTTGTAATTTTAAATTCTTAATCATACATGGCAAGTTTTATCGTAGAAGGAGGACATAAACTGCACGGCTCTATCACGCCTCAGGGTGCGAAAAACGA
>ONGK01000044.1 GCA_900317345.1 uncultured Bacteroidales bacterium
ACCGGTAGCATTGGTGACGCCAAGAATCTGGAAGTTATTATCCTCGTCGAGCCAGTTACCGGCTATCGGTTCGCTGAACCGCAGTTTGATATCGTCCTCCAGCGTCAGGATGCCGTTGGCGGGCAGTGCCTTACCGAACAGCACAGGCGGACGGGTGTCCTTGGTGCCGCTGACGACGGGCGAAGCCTTGGTGACAAAGCCCGAACCGTAGCGGCAGAACGATACGGCACGCAGGTCGTAGTCGAGTTCCTTCGGGTCGCGCTCGCCATAGAAGCGGAAAGGCTCGATGCGGCCGTTGATGATCTTCGCTTTGTTGCCCGTAGCAAGGTTATACAGGCTGTCGTCGGCGTAGAACGAGCATTGGTTCACCCACGCTTCGTTATTCTCCGTCGATAGTTTGTACTGGAACTCAATATGATCGAAACTCTTATGATGGATATTGAATCCATCTATAGAGATCGGCAGGTAATAACCCGTCGAGTCACGCGGAGAAAGCGTGTTCATTACCCATTTATCCCGCGGATAAGCGACGTTTACAGGAGACGCTTCGGGGATGAAATGGACGGAGAACTTGGTCTGCGCGCTAATACTGTTACAAGTGGTGGAGGAATATTTGAGGGTGATATCCTCATAATCATCCACTATTCCCCGCTGGACTTGCATGGTCTTGACGATAGGTACTCCCGGTTCGGCAAAGAAGGTGAGCGTGGAGGACGAAGTCAGCGGTTCGCCATCAATCATCAGCACAGCGCCGTTGGGGTTGGTAGTCGGGTCCACAGACAAAGAGAGGTATTGTCCCCTGGCCACGCGTCCGTCTGTATTCACATTATCGTTAACGAGCGTGATTTTGAAGACGGCCGATTGGTCTGCCGGTACATTGCTGATGGTGTATTGGTCGAGTGTAATCTTAGGATTCTCGATCGGCAATGTTGCATTAGCGATGACGAACTGACCGGGGAAGTACCATTGTGTGCGCTCTTCACCTTCGTACGGACAATGGCTCGTACCGGCTTCGCGGAAGAAGATGAAGGTGCCGTATTCCTGCTTAATCTCCGGATTGGGAACAATGTATATATTCAGCGCCTCCTTCAGCTCTTTAAGGAAGGTGGAGTCCACTGGCGCCCGATAGACGCTAACGGTGGTATTGGCATAGCTGTCCGGTGCGATGGTGAAGCCTATCTTACGCGAGATAGTCTGACTCGTAGAGGAGGTCGTGCCGTCGCCCGAGATATCAAAGCAAGGCTCATAGTCTATCTTCCACGAGACGCCCGTTGCCTTTCCTTCTATTTCCAAGGCCTTTTTAGCATCATCCACATTATCGCCGTTGGCGTTATCATTCTTCTTTTGGAGCAAATCTTTGATTGCTTTGAAATACGGCGTATCTTTAGTGGTTGATATGCCTTGTCCTTGATTAAACTGATACGCCGTGTTCGCAACGTTGATTCCTCCATAGGCCATGTTTCCGCCTTGGGTCCAGTCGGCGGAGATAGTCTCGCTGTACTCGCGGCTGGTTCCTCCGCTGACGGAGAAGGTACCTACTTTCTTGCCCGACTGGATAGCCGCCACTTTCTCTTTCTCATTCTTCTGCAGGATATCTACCCATCGGAGAATGATATTATTGAACATCTCCACTCTGTCCGGTTCGGTATAGTCTCCGACATTCTTGGGGATTACCATCATATAGCTCTTGGGCGTACCTATCTCGTCATCTGTTTGGGCGCGGTTCCAATAGACAGCCGTACCCCGGGCATTGGCAAGCGCCTGGGCTTCGGCGGTGTCCGTCGCGTTCACGAGCAGGGCATTACGTTCCTTAATCAGTTTCGGTAGGAGGGCGGTGGCAATATAATTCTGGGTATAAGCGAACTGGTTACCCATCTGGCCGCCTAAAACGGTCTCTTTGGCAATCACGAAATGGTACTTCGCACCGTCCTCCGTTTGGGCAGACGCAATCTCCTTGATATATCCTGCATCGATAGCCGGGCGGCGAAGAATAAAGGTGCTGTCGTCTATCAAGCGCACAGCGCGGACCGTACCATACATCACCTCTTGGTCATGGCCAATGAACACATCCCCGTTCGCGCCGATGAACGCGCTGGAGTTGCTCGTGGAGATTCTCTCCGATGTGGTATAGGTAGAGGTTACGGTACGCGAATACTTACCCGTGAAGACAATCGGAATCGGGAAGGAGTAGGCCTTACCGGTGGAGACACTCACACCCGAGTAGGTGGCCCCCGTCACGATACCGACTGATTGGTCATAGACCGAACCAATTTTACTGATAAGGTTCACACCGAATTTGATAGCAATGTTGAGCGTTGCGGAGGATTTATAGGTAGCGCCCTTCTCCAGATAGCAACTACTGCCGCTTCCCGGCGGGTCGCGGAGCACATCCAGAATCTTGATATCCGCCGAGGCCGTACGGATATCGCCTTTCTCCACCACATTACCGGTTACATAACCCCGTACCGCATGGAAGTCCATCGAATAACCTTCGCGTCCTACGGACAGGTCCAGCGAACGGAGAGCGTCCGTGCCGGTAGCCATCAGATTGAGGTTATCCACCTCCATGTTGAATATCGCCTCGCCCTTAGCATCCAGGGGATAGGTCGTGGTTTGGGTATTCTTTTTGAAGCCGTTGAAGGTCTTGAGCGTACCGCCGTTCAGCCGCACACGGTCCGGTTTATTGGTCTTGTCATTATTGTAATAATAGTCCTCATAGACACCTGCTTGGAACTGATAAGTGCGGCCTTGCTGGAAGATAGGATAACCGAATAGATAGCTGATGTCTCCATTCTCTTTCTTCTCGTAGAGGGCTACTGTTTGGCTCTGATTAACGAAGCTGGAAACAACCAGTTTGTTCTCGCCGTAACCGTCTTGGAGCATGCCGTACATATATTGCTTCAATCCTATCTGCATCGGTGTACGGTAGATGCGGTCGAAGCGAGCATTGAAGGTAGCATGGCGGTCGGCGGAGTCTGCACGCAGGACAGTCAGCGGCGCATCGGTGAGGTCGAAGGTCGGCACACCGGCCTGAATATCCAGCAGCGATGCGTAGCCCTTGGCCGTCGCCTGGGTCACTTTGTACTTAACAGGGAAGAGGTCTACGGCATATTCGCCGGTCATGCTATCCGGACGGATGATAATACGTTTCTGCTGGAAGATAGTGGTCGTATGGCCGCTGATATTATCTATCGTATAGATGATGGTGTCTTGCGATAAATCATCGGGATTATGGACGATATGCGCCGTATTATCCCCCTCTAATTGGAGCACGAGTTGCAAATCATCGCCTAGGTTATTCTTTCCAAATCCCAAGGCGGGCGGTAAGGCCTGCTGGTCGATACCGCCGGCTACGCGTCCTACGAGGCGCACTTTCGTTTGGTCATAGAATCGTACGCCGTCAAGCGGTTTGACAAGCGAGAACGTCGTATCGCCCTCCGTCACGAAGAGCCAACCGTCATTGAGGAAGGTATGTCCTTCTTTGGCTACCTGCAGACGACTTGGCATGGACTTGGGTATCGTCAACTCGAAATTACCGTCGATACCGCTGGTGTACTTGGCGTTGCCACGCCGTATCGTATCGCCGTTGAGAATGAAGCAGACTCCGCTGACAGGGATGGTACTCATGTGATAGAGCACGCGGCCGGTCAGACGGACACAGCTCGTATTGACGAAGATAATATCTTGCTGCACGCACTTATCAGCCGCCAGCGGAATAACCGCCGAAGCGGATTTCGTACCGTTATAGCTGAATTCGCCGTACTGCGAAGTGACAGACACGGTGTATTGGGTGCCTGCGCCGTAGTCCAGACTGTCGAAACGGAAATAACCCGAAGCATCGGTCGTCAGCGTTTTTAGGGTGGTCGAACCCGCCGCGAGACTCACTTGCACACCCGCCATACCGCTGTTGTCGGTCTGATGTACAAATCCGCTAATCTCGCCGCAAGGCGTACGCCAACCCTCGGTGGTCTTGGCATCCTCGGTCTTCTTGCCCTTACATTCATAGCGGGCTACTACGGTGTACTCGTAGTGTACGCCAGGCACAGCGGATGTATCGAAATAGCTGCTCTCCGTGCCACGATAAACGGTATCGGGCGTGCTGGTACTGCCTTTGGGCAAGCGCAGCAACTCATATTGGTCAACGGCTGCAGAAGACGGTATCCATTGCAGCAATACGCCACCTTTCCATTCACGCTTGGCATCGCCCTGCGAGGCTGTGAAAGAGGTAATAGTGGCCGCTTCATTGAAATACAGTTCCGGGCCATGAATAGCTATCGGGAGCATGGAAGAGGCATATTGGAAGCGCAGATCGGCGCCGCTCTGGTCGATACGTACCCGATAATCATAATGGGTGCATGCCAAATCCGCTACATCCGTTACGTGCGCGGTCCAGGAACCGTCTTCATTACGGCGGATACTATCCTGTGGCACTACCAGCTCGATGGTCGTTTGATTCTCCTGCATCGTACGCATCAGAATCAGTTGGGCGCCTCTATCCCACATACAACGGCCGTACTCCGATGTTTGCGGCATGCGTATCAGACTGTCATACATCTCTTGGTGCACGGCATTCTTGATTTCGTCCCAGCGAGCCTCTGCTTGTTTAGCTCCCCATGAGCCACCCTCACCACCCGGATACCGTATCGCGCTACCTTGATAGGCCACCTTATTGCTACTCATACGCTGACCACCGGTTACACGTATTTCCAGCTTTGTGCCGTCAATTTGACTGGAGGTCTCCTTGTTGAGCGTAAAAGTAGTGATTGCAAAATCCGTGGTATAGCCGTTGAAACTCTCTGTGTATGCCGCTAATTTAACCCACACGTCGGCATTAATCTGGCCGAATTCTCCATCCATGACAGGTATAGTGAGCACATTTTTGCCTTCCTGTAATTCATACTGATAGCCTGCAGCCGGGTAGCGGAAAGTGCAACTATCGGCAGCATAAAAAACTCTACGATCCAAATCAACGGTCAAAATCACGGTATCTAATGCGCCGCGGAGTTCACCAAAGGTGGCCTTCAGCTCGCAGTCTTCCGGTAGGAAAGAGGTCTCCGCGATAGGTGCATTATTGATATTTACATTAAAATGCACCAGATGGTTATTTTTGAAATCTTTATCCAGCGTATACTGCGGCTGGGTATCAGCTAAAGGCGCAAGATAATTATTTTTCTGCAGCGTCAGCGAATGGGCGAAAGGATGGTCCCAATCCCATGCCGCTGTCGATGCACGACGAATACGGTAATAAATAGGCGAGGCTGGCAGGATCACCTTCTTCGCTAACAGCTGCAAATTCATCAGCCGCATCGGGTCGCCTTTGGCATTGGTTAACATATAATCTCTCCATACCATTTCTTTGTATCTCGTCGTAGAGTCATTGGTGGTGGCATACCCGTTCTCCACGCGCGTATTATCGACGTACTCATAACTATCTTTATCCTCCTCCATCTGCACTAAAGTGATAGTCTGGGCATCGCTGAAATCCTCCTTCATCGCACGCTGTATCTCGAAATAGTCCGTCGGAATCAGGTCCTGCACAGCGGGATTGTGGATATTCCACAGCAGTTTGTTCTCGCCGTTATAACTGTCATGCTCATCTTGTACCTCTATCGCCGCAAAGTCATGTATGCGGTGGAAGGCAGGGATATCGATGGGATTGGTTTTGCGCTCTACCGTCGTGGATACATCCACATTCGGTTGTACCATGAAGGTGGCGCTGAAATTCTTCTGGATGCTATCCGTAGTGGGCACCACGATGGCTCCGGAGCGATTATTTATCAGCACGGGGCTCGGATTGAGCGATGTGGTGTAGGACTTCGGGTTCTGATATACCACGAAAGGCACAGCCGCTCTACCGTCACGGGCCGGAGTGCCGTTATCATCCAAGAAATAGAGGTAGGGCGACTGCAATTCAGGCGACATCATATCGTCCGCACCGTCCATTCGGTCCGGGAAGGCGTACCATATTTTCTTGTACTTATTTTGGCTATCCGAGTCATCCGCATCGTATTTGAAGATGAAGTAATTCATACCTGCGTAGAATTTCTTGCTCGTCAGGTTCTCCGGCAGATACCAATCGAACTCGAGGAAGACGACACGCTTGTAACTGCCGTCCATCGATTTCTGTGCCGGAAGCGTGACGGATGCCGTCTCACCAGGACTCACTTGTCTGGTACCACCGTTCGCCGTCTTGGTGATTTTGATCGTTCCCTGACTGGAGAAAACCGATACGGTAGCGGTACTGTTGACCTTGGGATCTGAGGTATTCTCCGTGTCCGTGCTACGGATGGACATAAAATAGGTCACAGCCTGTTCGTTCTCTGATTGCACGTACTGGTTCGAGTACCATAACATCGTCGGAGAACCCGCGCGGTAGTTGTTGATGGCACCGTATGCCCAGATAGGAATCTTGAAATGGACAACGCCGTTGCCTTTTGGCGTGACGCTGTAGTTCTGGGTTTCTTCCAGGAAACTATTCGTAGCGAAAGCGCTTCCTACGAAAATAGCGAGCAGTCCTATGATGACTGTCAAACGGATATTGATTTTTATTTATTCGCTTGAACTATAATAGCAAGCATGCGAGGTTATCAGCTTCGCATGCCTCAGAATGATTAGAGCGTTCTCTATCAATCACTTCCCATTTGTTGGTGTCGTTGTTCATGCCCTTGAGCACTACCGCGAGGCAACATACAACTGCCAATACAAATACTTTTTTCATGTTAATTTTGTTTAATTAATCGTTTTCGTTGTATTTCAAAATTCGTACAAAATTACAAAAACGCTCACACGCATGCAACACGCACGGGCACTTTTTTACGCAAAGAGATAAAAATGCGTGCATTTTTTACAAATTGCGACATTTGGCCATCCATTCGGACGGACTGCTACCCGTTTCGCGGGTGAAAGTGCGATAGAAGACCTTACGGTCGGAGAAACCGCTTTGTTGCGCAATGTCTTGCACTTTCATATCCGGCTGCTCGGTCATCAATCGTTTCGCCTCCTCGATACGATATCGGGTAACGAACTGGTAGAAACTACAGCCGTATTCAGTGTTGATGAGCTGGCTCAGATACGTGCGGTTGAGCGGCAGCACACGCTGCAAATCGATGAGACGCAAATCCGGATTCAAATACGGTTTCTCTGTTTCCATCCATGTTGCCAATGCTTCGCGATAAGGAGCAAAAGGCTGCTGCGCCGGACGGACAGAGGCATTGCTGCGTGCTACCACCCACGGGTCGGGACGGAAGAGAATTTCCACGGTACTATAGCCGAACAAAAGCAGCAGAAGCCATTGCTGGGTGAACGCACGGGCATGGTTATCAGTGAAATACATATAGAGAAACGACAAACCGATGACCAACAAGATGAGCAGGTAACGCACAATCCATTGTATGTCCACACGCTCCATAGAGGAGTAGTTCTCTTCACACCATATTCTATACGTGTGCAGGTGCGTGATGACGAGAATAAACAACACCATCGGATAAAGGGCTACAACCGGACTTAAATCAATGAGTAACAAATAGTCCAACGCGACCAGCGCACACATCGGCAGAAGCTGCTGCAAAGTCCGTTGCCAGTTCAACCAACCCGGACGAAGTACTTCCGTGGGATAGATAAGCAGCAGCCATCCCAACAGATTGGCGACCAGCAGTTCAAACGCCGTCATCGCATCTGCTCCGATGTTCAGCGACGGCACGTCCATAAAATAGGTCTGCCATAAGAAGAAAGCATCCGCTATGCCCCATGACAGAAGCGCTATTCCCCATGCTTTACGAATGCGCATCCCTTCCGAATGAACGAACATCAAAATGGCTCCAAAGAGACAAACAGTACAAGTGCAGGCGTTCTGTATCGCCGTGATTGGTCCGTCGAATAAATCAACCGGTATGAACCGTGCCAACCAATGACTAAGCGCCGCACACGCCGAAAGGACAAGGAAAAACAGCACCTCCGACTTATAATCGAGCCATATATTGCGAATGTTGTGTGTCATCAGTTTTGCCTCGAATCGGCGACAAAGGTACAAAAAAAAACGCACATACGCAAGAGAACGGGCAAAAAAAATCGCTCGCATAGAAATCGCGCGCACAAGACACCCCTTAATAGCCCAAATAAGAATCATTACCGAAGGTAACAGCCAATGCTACACCCCGCATGGCGCTACACCCGCATTGAGCACATTACGGGCAGACCCACGCTTGCGCTAAGGCTCGTGCGACTACGGGCACAGCCCTTGTATAGCACTACGCCTTGCGCTACGCTCTCCCCAAAAATTAAAATTGTTTGGGGACCCCAATGCACGAATAGCAGAGGGACGGAATGTGGCGAATAACCGTCCTATCGCGGAGATAGGACAGCGAGGGCGCCAAGTGGGCATCTGCCTATGTCCGAGCCCACCAAAAAAAAAGAAGCCCCTTGAAAAAGAAGCCCCTTTTTTTATTTAGACCGGTTGGTCAGACGGATTACTGGTCGTCGTCGCCGTTAAGCGCAGCCTCGGCTGCCTCTCGGGCAGCTTGAATAGCTGCATATTCTTCCTGGTTGTGAACGGAGATTCGGCTGAACTCACGCAAACCGGTTCCGGCCGGGATGAGGTTACCGCAAATCACATTCTCCTTCATACCCTCAAGGTAGTCCACTTTACCGCGGATAGCAGCTTCGTTGAGCACCTTCGTCGTCTCCTGGAAGGAGGCAGCGGACATGAATGACTTCGTTCCAAGTGCGGCACGCGTGATACCTTGAAGTATCTGCTTAGCCGTTGCGCACTCTGCGTCACGTGCCTTAACAAGTTTCTTGTCACGGCGGCGGAGCGAAGAGTTCTCATCGTGCAGACGGCGGGCGGTTACAATCTGTCCCTCATGGAGTGACTCGCTGTCGCCGGCATCGGTGATAACCTTACGGCCCCAAATACGGTCGTTCTCCTCAAGGAAGTCGAGTTTGTCAACCATATCACCTTCAAGGTAACGGGTATCGCCCGGCTCAAGAATCTCAACCTTGCGCATCATCTGACGCACAATAATCTCGAAGTGCTTGTCGTTGATTTCCACACCTTGCATACGATATACAGCCTGTGCCTCGTTGACGATGTAATTTTGAACGGCCGTCGGACCTTGAATTGCCAAGATATCTTCCGGAGTGATAGCACCGTCGGAGAGAGCCACACCGGCACGCACAAAGTCGCCTTCCTGAACCAGAATCTGCTTCGTCAGCGGAATGAGATATGCCTTCTGCTCACCGAGTTTGGAAGTGATGAACAGCTCACGGTTACCACGCTTGATTTTACCGAAGGATACTTCACCATCGATTTCTGCCACAACAGCAGGGTTGGACGGGTTACGAGCCTCGAACAACTCGGTGATACGCGGAAGACCGGAGGTGATATCACCGCCACGGTTCGTTGCACGTGCCATCGAGAAGAGGATATCGCCGACTTTCACCTCTGCGCCATCTGCCAAGTTCAGACTTGCCTTAACAGGCAGGTTGTATGAGCGAAGAATATTACCGGCCTTATCAACGATATGAGCCTGCGGCATCTTTGTTTTATCCTTGGTCTCGGTAATGGAAACCTCTTTCTTTCCGGTCTGTTCATCGGTCTCTGTCAAGCAGGTAACGCCTTCGATAACATCCTCATAGCGGACGAAACCGTCTTGCTCGATAAGGAGCGGCGTCTTATAGGAATCCCACTCGCAGACACGTGTACCCTTGGTGTATTTCTCACCCGGGGTGACAAACAGTTTGGATGAATACGGGATATCGAATGTAGCCAGCACAACACCTGTCTTCTCATCTTTGAGGGAGAGGGTGTTCTTACGGCTGACAACAATCGTCTCACCGGCTGCAGTAGTGATGGTGCGCAGATCTTCAATCTCCACGAAACCATCGCGCGGCAGGTCGTATGTGCTTTGTGCTGCCGAACCACCGGCCAAACCACCGGAGTGGAAGGTACGGAGGGTCAACTGTGTACCCGGTTCACCGATAGCCTGTGCGGCGATGACACCGACAGCCTCACCTTTCTGAACCATCTTACGCGATGCGAGGTTACGGCCATAGCACTTCGCGCATACACCATGCTTGCTCTCGCAGGTGAGTACCGAGCGGATTACTACCTCTTCGATACCGGCTGCCTCGATTGCCTCGCACTGTGCCTCGCGAATCTCTTCGCCTGCGGCTACAATGAGATTACCCTCGTTGTCATGGATATCGTGTACAGACACACGTCCGAGGATACGCTGGCTCAACGAAGCCACAACACGGTCGCCATCCTTGACAGCGCGGGTTGCCAGACCACGAAGTGTTCCACAATCCTCTTCGTTGATGATAACGTCGTGCGATACATCCACCAGACGACGCGTCAGATAACCGGCATCGGCCGTCTTCAACGCCGTATCGGCAAGACCCTTACGGGCACCGTGGGTAGAGATGAAGTACTCGAGCACGGACATACCCTCTTTGAAGTTTGCGAGGACCGGGTTCTCGATATCGGTACGGGTATCGGTTGCACCGGCTTTCAACGGCTTGGCCATAATACCACGGATACCTGCCAACTGCTTAATCTGGTCAGCATTACCACGGGCACCGGAATCCATCATCATATATACGGAGTTGAATCCTTCGTCCGCCTCTTTCATGTGCTTCATGACGATAGCCTTCAGTTTCTCATCGATATCCTTCCAGGTATCGACTGTCTTCTGATAACGCTCGTCATCGGTGATAAGACCGAGGCTATAGTTCATATAGAGTTCATCAACAGTAGCGTTACCTTTCTTGACGAAGTCTTCACGCTCTTCCGGAATGATGATATCATTAAGGTTGAAGCTCAAGCCTCCCTTGAATGCACGATAGTAACCGAGGTCTTTGATATCGTCCAAGAACTTAGCTGCACGGGCCACACCGCAGGTCTTGATAACCTGGGAGATGATACCTTTCACAGCACCCTTCTTCATCAGAAGGTTCTGGTAACCTATTTCCTCCGGCACGTATTGGTTAACAATTACGCGACCGGGCGTAGTCTCGATGATTTGGCCGTTAATGCGCACATTAACTTTCGCATGGATATCCACACGACCCTCATTAAGAGCAATAATTGCCTCCTCCTCGGAATAGAAAGTCAAACCTTCTCCCTTCGCGCCCGTACGTTCCTTAGTAATATAATACAGACCAAGGATCATATCCTGCGAAGGCACGGTGATCGGGTTACCGTTAGCCGGGTCAAGGATATTATGGGAGCCGAGCATCAGCAGCTGTGCCTCAAGGATTGCCTCGTTGCTCAATGGCAAGTGAACGGCCATCTGGTCACCATCGAAGTCGGCGTTAAATCCGGCACAGGACAGCGGGTGCAACTGAATAGCCTTACCCTCAATCATACGCGGCTGGAACGCCAGGATACCATGACGGTGAAGCGTCGGGGCACGGTTGAGCAGAACAGGGTGTCCTTCCATCACGTGCTCAAGAATCTCATAGATAACCGGTTCACGGCGATCAATAATCTTCTTGGCTGACTTCACGGTTTTAACGGTTCCGCGCTCGATGAGCTTACGGATGATGAACGGCTTATAGAGTTCCGCTGCCATCTCTTTGGGCAGACCGCACTCATGCATCTTAAGTTCCGGACCTACAACGATAACCGAACGAGCCGAATAATCCACACGCTTACCGAGCAAGTTCTGACGGAAACGTCCCTGCTTACCTTTCAGCGAGTCGGACAATGACTTCAACGGACGATTAGCCTCAGACTTCATAGCAGTGGTCTTGCGGCTGTTGTCGAACAGCGAATCCACAGCTTCCTGAAGCATACGCTTCTCGTTACGCAGAATCACATCCGGAGCCTTAATCTCCACCAATCGTTTGAGACGGTTGTTACGGATGATGACACGACGATACAAGTCATTGAGGTCGGACGTTGCAAAACGACCACCATCCAGAGGAACGAGAGGACGAAGCTCAGGAGGCGTTACAGGAATAGCCTGCAGAATCATCCATTCTGGACGGTTTCTACCCTTGCTTGCACGGAAAGCCTCTACTACCTGCAGACGCTTCAGTGCCTCCTGACGACGCTGTACAGACGATGACTTGTCTGCCGTGGCACGCAACTCGTATGAAAGTTGGTCCAAATCGATAGCGCAGAGCAAATCATAGATAGCCTCAGCTCCCATCTTGATGATGACCTTGTTCGGGTCTGTATCCTCAAGCTGGTCGTTATTCTCAGGAATGATATTCATTACTTGCTGGTACTGGTCCTCATCGAGAAGCATCTTCGTCTCGATAGGAATACGGTTCTTATCCGCTTCGTTCTTTTCGCCGATTTCCTGACCCTCCAGTGCACCGGCACGTACTACGAGGTACTTCTCGTAATAGATAACGGTGTCGAGTTTCTTGGTCGGGATACCGAGCAATGCTGCCATCTTTGACGGCAGAGAACGAAGATACCAGATATGTGCTACAGGAACAACCAGTTTGATATGTCCCATACGCTCGCGGCGAACCTTTTTCTCGGTTACTTCAACACCGCATCGCTCGCACACGATACCTTTATAACGGATACGCTTATACTTACCGCAATGGCACTCATAATCCTTGGTAGGACCAAAGATGCGCTCGCAGAACAGACCATCGCGCTCCGGTTTATAGGTACGATAGTTGATGGTTTCCGGTTTAAGCACCTCACCGGACGAGAGTTGCATAATCTCATCCGGAGAAGCCAGACCAATAGAAATCTTGGTAAAACCGGCACGTTTATTTTCTTGTTTAAAAGCCATAATTGTCCTCCAATCTTATTCCATGTTGATACTGAGTGCGAGACCTTGTAATTCATGCAAGAGTACGTTCAACGACTCGGGCAGACCCGGTGTCGGGAAGTTCTCGCCTTTCACAATAGCCTCGTACGTGCGGGCACGTCCGGTCACATCATCTGACTTGATTGTCAGAATCTCTTGCAGCACGTGAGCGGCGCCGTGAGCCTCAAGAGCCCAAACCTCCATCTCACCGAAACGCTGACCACCGAACTGTGCTTTACCACCAAGAGGTTGCTGCGTGATAAGGCTGTACGGACCGATTGAACGGGCGTGCATCTTATCGTCAACCATGTGGCCGAGTTTCATAAAGTAGGTCACACCGACTGTTGCCATCTGGTCAAACGGTTCACCCGTCTCACCATCGTACAGCTGCGTCTTACCGCCACGCGGCAGACCTGCCTTGTCGGTCCATTCGTCAAGCTGCTCCATCGTACAACCGTCGAAGATAGGCGTTGAGAATTTCACCCCTAACTCCTGACCTGCCCAACCGAGCACAGCCTCGAAAATCTGGCCGATGTTCATACGAGAAGGCACACCCATCGGGTTCAGCACGATATCTACCGGCGTACCGTCTGCAAGGAACGGCATGTCTTCCACACGCACGATCTTCGATACGATACCCTTGTTACCGTGACGACCGGCCATCTTATCACCCACGCGGATCTTACGACGCTTGGCGATATAAACCTTTGCCATCTGGATGATACCATTAGGCAACTCGTCTCCGATAGTCAGGTTGAACTTCTCGCGCTTGAGAAGCGCATCCATCTCCTTGAACTTGGCAATATAATTCAGCACACACTGCGCTACCAGTTCATTCTTGTGCTCGTCTGCGGTCCAACCATCCAGTTCCACGCAGAAGAAATCAATCTCGTTGAGACGCTCTTTGGTGAAGTGCTGTCCTTTGGAGATTAACTCCGTGCCCAGAATATCCTTGACAGAAACAGCCTGACGACCATTGAGCAACGCATAAAGCTTGTCGATCAACAGAGAACGCAATGCTTCTGCTTTTGCCTTGAACTCATTGTCCATATTGGCAAGCGTAAGCTTGTCATCCATCTTCTGCTTGCGATCCTTGTTGGCACGCGTATAGAGTTTCTTATCGATGATAACACCGTCAAGCGACGGGCTGGCCTTCAACGAAGCATCCTTCACATCACCTGCCTTGTCACCGAAGATAGCCTTGAGCAGTTTCTCTTCAGGAGACGGATCGGTCTCTCCCTTCGGCGTAATCTTACCGATAAGGATGTCACCCGGCTGGATGTACGCACCGATACGAATGATACCATTCTCATCCAGGTCTTTGGTTGTTTCCTCAGACACATTGGGGATATCGGCGGTGAACTCTTCCATACCGCGCTTCGTATCACGCACTTCGAGCAACTGCTCTACCACGTGAACGGAGGTGTACATATCTTCACGCACGATGCGCTCGCTAAGCACGATAGCATCCTCGTAGTTGTAACCCTTCCAAGGAATGTATGCCACTTTCAGGTTCTTACCCAATGCCAGTTCACCGGCTTGCGTAGCATAACCCTCTGTCAGAATCTGGCCTTTCTCAACCTTGTCACCCTTGCGAACAAGCGGATGGAGGTCAACGGTCGTATTCTGGTTCGTCTTCTCGAACTTAGGCAGTTTGTATTCTTTCTCGGCGGAGTCGAAGGAGATGAACTCCTCTTCTTCGGTGCGGTCGTACTTGATGCGGATATAGTCAGCGTCCACATATGTTACCGTTCCTTTGCCTTCCGCTACGATTTGCGTGCGGCTATCGGTAACGAGTTGCTCCTCTATACCGGTACCTACGATAGGCGCCTCCGAAGTGATCAACGGAACGGCCTGGCGCATCATGTTCGATCCCATCAATGCACGGTGAGCATCATCGTGCTCAAGGAACGGAATGAGTGCGGCTGCCACCGAAGCAATCTGGCACGGAGCAACGTCCATGAGGTTCACCTCACTCGGTGCAACGACAGGGAAGTCGGCACCCAGACGGGTCTTGACCTTCGTGCGGATGAAATGACCATCCTGCGTTAACGGCGCGTTCCCCTGTGCAACCACCTGGTTCTCCTCATCCTCAGCGGACATGTATACCACATGGTCGTTATCCAGATCTACTACGCTATCATGCACCTGACGATACGGAGTCTCGATGAATCCGAGGTCATTGATCTTCGCATAGATACACATAGACGAGATAAGACCGATATTCGGACCTTCCGGTGTCTCAATAGGACAGAGACGACCATAGTGGGTGTAGTGTACGTCTCGCACCTCGAAGCCTGCGCGATCACGGCTCAGACCACCGGGGCCAAGGGCCGACATACGGCGCTTATGGGTGATTTCGGCCAGCGGGTTCTGCTGATCCATAAACTGGCTCAACGCGTTGGTTCCGAAATACGAGTTGATGATACTCGATATAGACTTGGCGTTAATCAAGTCTGTCGGTGTGAAGACTTCGTTATCACGAACGTTCATTCGCTCACGAACGGTACGAGCCATTCGGGCCAGACCGATACCGAACTGGTTGAACAGTTGCTCACCCACCGTACGAACACGACGGTTCGACAAGTGGTCGATATCATCCACCTCGGCGTTGCTGTTGATGAGCATGACGAGGTATTTGATGATTTCAATCATATCCTCCTTAGTCAGGACGCGGGTGTCCTCCGGGATAGACATGTTAAGCTTGCGGTTGATGCGGTAACGTCCCACTTCACCGAGGTCATAGCGCTTCTGCGAGAAGAACAGGTTCTGAATCATCTCTCGTGCCGTAGCATCATCAGCCGGCTCTGCGTTACGCAACTGGCGGTAGATATAGAGGACAGCCTCTTTCTCCGTCTTTGCCGGGTCTTTCTGCAGGGTGTTGAAGATGATGGAGAAGTCGTTCTCGCGCTCCTGGTCTTTGTGGAGAAGGATGGACTTGGAACCGGACTCCAGGATGATATCAATCACCTCAGGCGTCAGTTCAGCCTCGCGCTCCACCACGATCTGGTTACGCTCGATGGACGACACCTCACCGGTATCCTCGTCCACGAAATCCTCGATGGTAGGCTTCATTACGTATCCGGCCAGCTTGCGACCGATACATGCCTCCAGCGTCTCGCGGTTCACTTTCACTTCCTCTGCCAAATCGAAGCAGTTCAGAATGTCCTTATCGGACTCGAAGCCGATGGCACGCAGCAGTGTTGTTACCGGTAATTTCTTCTTACGGTCGATGTACGCATACATCACTTTGTTGATATCCGTAGCGAATTCAATCCACGAGCCGCGGAAAGGAATGATACGCGCCGAATAGAGTTTTGTACCGTTGGAGTGCATCGACGTGCCGAAGAATACGCCCGGCGAGCGGTGCAACTGACTTACAACGACACGCTCAGCACCATTGATAACAAAGGTGCCTTTCGGCGTCATATACGGGATAGTACCGAGGTATACATCGGAAACGACGGTGTCGAAATCCTCATGATCGGGGTCCTCACAGCTCAAGCGAAGTTTCGCTTTCAAAGGCACGCTGTAGGTCAAACCGCGTTTGATACACTCTTCAATGGTGTAGCGAGGGCGATCGACCGAATAATCCAAAAATGCCAGTGTAAAGCTGTTGCGGGTATCCTGAATGGGGAAGTTCTCCGAGAATACCTTAAAGAGTCCCTCTTTACGACGTTGTTCAGGCGTTGAATCCATCTGAACAAAATCCGCGAAGGACTTCAGCTGAATCTCCAGAAAGTCAGGATAGGGCATATGCTTTTGCATACGACTGAAATTGACTCTCTGCTGTTTTTTTGTTGTAGCCATTATTTTAGATGGTTAATAATTGTTTAACAGAACTAAACTGTTGGTAATGAATAATTTAAATCTAAATCGCTGGTGATTGTTTTTATATTATTTTAATCTTCACCCTATAATAATTACCAAATATTTCAGTTTTTTAATCATTCTGTCCTATTGAGCAGAAAAGGTTTAGACCCCCATTTGGCATAGGGATCTAAACCTATTCCACCCGATTAGAGTGGTTGGTTAGGCGGGTATTACTTGAGCTCTACCTCAGCGCCTACCTCTTCGAGAGCTTTCTTCAAAGCCTCAGCAGTAGCTTTGTCAACACCTTCCTTAACGGTAGCAGGAGCGGCGTCTACGATATCCTTAGCCTCTTTCAGGCCGAGACCGGTTTGCTCCTTAACGGCCTTAACGACCTGGAGTTTGTTAGCACCAGCGCTCTTGAGAACTACGTCGAACGAGGTTTTCTCCTCAGCTGCCTCAGCAGCAGCACCACCTGCAGCAGGACCAGCAGCAACTGCTACAGCTGCAGCAGCCGGCTCAATTCCGTACTCCTCTTTGAGGATAGTAGCGAGTTCATTTACTTCCTTAACGGTAAGGTTAACTATCTTCTTGCGACTTGCGACTTTCGACTAAAATTATCCGCGTTTCTCCAGTGTCTGGAGTACGCCATGGATAGTATTTTGTCCGCTCTGGAGTGCAGAAACGACGTTCTTCGCAGGCGATTGGAGCAAAGCAACCAATTCGGCGATAAGTTCGTTCTTGGACTTGATAGAGCAGAGGAACTCAAGATTCTGCTTGCCTACGTAAACAGTCTCTTCTACGTAAGCAGCTTTGAGTTGCGGCTTAGCCTCACCGGTCTTGTCGCCTTTGGTAAACTCCTTGATGAGTTTAGCAGGCACATTACCTGTGTTGCTGAGCATGAGAGCGGTGTTTCCCTTGAGTGCGTCAAAAATAGTTGCATCCACACCTTTTTTCTCAAGTGCTTTCTGGAGCAAGGTATTTTTAGCAACCAAGAGTTTGATGTCTTGTTTGAAGCATGCACGACGCAGTTCACTGGTCTTCGCAGCATCGAGTCCCTCGATATTCACGAGGTAGAAATGCGAATACTCGGTCAGCTGTGCGCCAAGGGCTTCAATGACGAGATTTTTATCTTCCTTTTTCATACTTGTCTTTGATTTTTAAGAGATTAAAGCGATTTGGTATCGATCTTAATACCCTGACTCATAGTGCTGGAAAGATAAACGCTCTTGATGTACTCACCTTTGGATACACTCAGCGCTGAAGCTAACTTTACCGATAGAGGTGTGCACAATACCGAACTTGTCAACTTTGAAGTCAATCTTACCGCCCTTAACCTCTTTGACTGCTTTCGCAACGTCCATGGTAACCGTACCGCTCTTGGGGTTCGGCATCAAGCCACGAGGACCTAACACACGACCGAGGGCACCGATCTTACCCATGATCTGAGGTTGGGTGATGATGACGTCAATGTCCGTCCATCCACCTTTGATCTTTTCAATATACTCATCCAGACCTACATAGTCAGCACCTGCCTCTTTAGCAGCTGCTTCCTGGTCCGGCATACAGAGTGCGAGAACGCGAACAACTTTACCTGTTCCGTTAGGGAGTGCCACGACGCCACGAACCATCTGGTTGGCCTTACGCGGGTCAACACCCAGGCGTACGTCGATATCAACACTTGCATCGAATTTGGTGGTAGTGATCTCTTTTACGAGAGCAGCTGCCTCTTCGATGGTGTAGAGCTTACCTGCTTCAATCTTCTCAGCAGCAAGCTTCTGTTTCTTTGTCAGTTTTGCCATAATTGTTGATGTTGATTGAAGAGTTTTACTTTACTACGATACCCATACTGCGTGCAGTACCTTTGACCATTTTGAGCGCGGACTCCACGGTGAAGCAGTTCAGGTCCACCATTTTGTCCTCAGCGATTTGACGAGCCTGGTCCTCGGTGATAGTAGCCACCTTGGTACGGTTCGGCTGATCGCTACCGCTCTTCACCTTGGCTGCCTCGAGGAGCTGGATAGCTACAGGAGGAGTCTTAACGATGAAGTCAAACGACTTGTCCGCATAAACGGTAATGATAACCGGCAGCACTTTGCCTGCCTTGTCTTGCGTTCTGGCATTGAACTGTTTGCAGAACTCCATGATGTT
This sequence comes from uncultured Bacteroidales bacterium, assembly GCA_900317345.1. Lineage (GTDB taxonomy): Bacteria > Bacteroidota > Bacteroidia > Bacteroidales > Paludibacteraceae > Colicola. The sequence goes on from ONGK01000044.1 coordinate 18,735, forward strand.
CACACCCTTCGAACCCAGAGCCGGACCTACCGGAGGTGCAGGGTTGGCTGCGCCACCCTTGATTTGGAGTTTGATAAAACCAGCAATTTCTTTAGCCATAGTTTTACTTTTGTTAATAGTTTTTGACTTGCAAACGGGCTTTCGTCTTTTGTCTTTCTACTTTCGACTTAATCACCCTCAGTCGGTTAATAAATGTTGTAAACTATCGAGTAGTGACTAACGACCTGTAACAGGGCCTCCTACTCTTTTTCTACTTGGTTGTAGCCCAGTTCCATAGGAGTCTGGCGATCAAAGATCGTGACAACCACTTTGAGTTTATGCTTCTCCGTGTTGACCTCCATAACGGTTCCTTTGAAGCCGTTGAACGGACCGTCAACCACCTTAACGCTCTCGCCGACAAGGAATTCGATTTCGCTTGCAGCGCGAACCTCCGATTCGCTGGCAAGGCCGACAAGTTTGTTGACCTCTTCTTGCGAAACGGGTTTGGGTTTAACGGTGGTCTTACCGCCACTCAGGAATCCGAGGACATTCGGGATATTACGCAAGAGCGGGAAGCTCTCGTCGCAGAGGTAGCACTCAACGAGCAGATATCCGGGAAGCAGATTGCGCTCCTTCTCCGTACGCTTGCCGTTTTTCAGGGTTACCACTTTCTCCCGAGGGATAAGCACCTGCGATACATACTCGCGGAAAAGCGAACTTGATACGAGTGCACTATTGATGTACTCCTCCACCTTGTTCTCCTTGCCGCTTATTGCACGCAACACATACCATTGTTTTTTGTTTTCAGCCATCTTAATAACGATTAACGAATTAATGATTAGAAGAGACCATAAACAAACGTCATGATCGACTCAAAGCACCAGTCCATGAGCCACACGATCAGCGCTAGTATAATGGAAGCAATCAATACTATCACTGCGCTCTGTGCCAATTCTTTACGACTCGGCCAGCTCACTTTGTGGACCAGTTCGTTGTACGATTCTTTTACGTTTTCTACAAAAGCCATATCAGTAGAATTTTATTTGTTATCTTTATATACTTTTATTATATACTGTCGTCTTTTCGTGTCGAACGATCGACTTTATTCCGCAACGCAATTCGGCTCTAACACCCGTTAAAGTCGAATCGGAAGCTATGTCTTGTAACAATAACTCCGGCTTTGCCCGCAAAGGCGAAGCTCCGCAGGAGCTAGCACGGAAGGCAGGAATCGAACCCACATTGACGGTTTTGGAGACCGCTCTCCTACCATTGGAGGACTTCCGTAAAAATGCAGAGGCTCGATGCCTCTTGCATTTTTCCGAGAATCTTGGCATCGGCGAGTTGCGAATGCAAGCATTCACTCGCCTTGCACAAGATTTCCGTAACACTCAACGTCGACTAATTAGCCGATGAGTTTGGTAATCTGACCGGAACCTACGGTACGACCACCCTCACGGATAGCGAAACGCAGACCCTCAGAGCAAGCTACCGGGTAGATCAACTTAACGGTGATCTCCAGGTTGTCGCCCGGCATTACCATCTCAGTTCCTTCCGGCAGAGTGATCTCACCGGTAACGTCCATCGTACGGATGTAGAACTGCGGACGATAGTGGTTGTGGAACGGAGTGTGACGGCCACCTTCCTCTTTCTTCAAGATATAAACAGAAGCCTTGAACTCACTGTACGGTTTAACGCAACCCGGGTGAGTCAATACCATACCACGCTTAACCTCATCTTTGTCGATACCACGGAGGAGCAGACCT
>ONGK01000029.1 GCA_900317345.1 uncultured Bacteroidales bacterium
CAAGTTGTGTCCCTCTCCCGGGATGTAAGCGTTCACCTCCTTGGTGTTCGTCAGGCGCACACGGGCAACCTTACGCATCGCGGAGTTAGGTTTCTTCGGCGTGGTGGTGTACACACGTACACAAACGCCACGGCGCTGCGGGCAACTATCGAGAGCCGGGCTCTTCGACTTGTCCACCAGTTCTGCTCTTCCTTTTCTAACTAATTGTTGAATTGTAGGCATTTTGTTGTTTAAATTAATTGTTTGTTGTTAATAAATATTCCATATGCTTTTCCCCTTTTAATGGGGTCCCCAAACAATTTTAATTTTTGGGGAGAGCGGAGGTTTTCCGAGTACCTATCGTAGGAACACTTGTTGTTTCTACGCGTGTACGAGAAAGAACCCCGCGACAAAAAGCCTGCAAAATTACTACTTTTTTTTGATATGACCAAATATTTTCTAAAGAAAATGCAGAAAAAGTTCATTTTTCTTGATTTTGTAAGGTTTAGATGCCACTTTGGCACATAATTTCGTCATGATAAAAGCATCCGCTTGTCTCAACCGGCGATAGAGTTGTGGTATTGCTTGGCTGTAATACCTGCCACGCGCTTGAAATAGCGGTAAAAAGAGGTCGGTTCGTCGAAGCCCAAGACATATGCCACATGTTTGAGCGGTTTGCTCAGATTCGATGCAATCAGACGCTTTGCCTGCGCAACAACGTAGTTCTCAATCCATTGCCGCGGTGTGATACCGTGAGCGACGGATTGTACAATCCGACTCAGGTATTTAGGATGATAGTGCATCATTTCGGCATAGAACTGAACCTCCTTGCTCTCTTGGTGATGCTCCACCACCAGGTCGCAGAAACGGGCATAGACAGCATACTGAGGGTCAGCTCCAAACTGCTTGTCTTGTTCTCGTCGGTAGTAGTTAACATACTCATAGCCAACCGACATCAGCGCAAGCAGGATATGGTTTCGTTGCGCAAGCTCTTCCTGCCTGTGCGCAGAGATAACCATCAGCTGATCCACAATTGTCAGCAGACGCTCCGCTTGAATATCGGTCAACGAGCAGACCGGGTGATAGTGGTATTTTCCGTAGTCGTGGCTAAAAAGATAGTTGCGCAGGTCATCCAGCGTTTTTCGGGAAATAGCCATTTGCACATATGTATAGTCGTCTGAGCAATCCAGGGGACGCATGATATACCCCGGCATCGTAAGCGCAAAATCATTTTTTTTGATACTGTATTCGCGCATATTATACAAGGCACGCGCGGTTCCGCCGGTGCAAAGAGAAATCATAACAAACGGGAAGGACATATCCACATTGGGCATCCTGAAACCATGCCTGTCACGAACTATATCCACACCCTTTTCCTCAACCAACCGTACGAATTGCTCCATTTCTGTCATACAACAAACTGCATTGTGGTGATTTTGACTGCAAAAATACTGCTTTTTTTTGAAATATACAAGAAAAAGTTACTTTTTGTCATATTTTTTTTACTAAATTGTTTGCGCTAATATCCTAAAAAAGCAGTAATTTTGCACTCGCAATTGAAACTTACTCCCATAATTATTTTATTTTACACCTTTTGGAAGCAAAAAAGCGGAAATCGAAAGCATTTTTGTAAAAAATAAGTTGTGTATATAGCAAAAAAGCAGTAATTTTGCAGTCGCAAACGATACTGATTTGCTCAATTCATTTTTTATAAAATACACATCTTATAATACATTATGATGCTATACATATTTTTAATCTTATTGGCAATAACCACTATTGTCTGCGTTTTTATCATTGACCGCCAGTCGTTGAAGTTGCGCCGCACGAACCAGGTGCTGGCCAAAGAGATTGCCGAGCATGTGGCGGTCAGCGATGCCTATATGCGTATCAAAGGACGAACCGACCTGCCCATAGCGCAGAAAGACCAGGAGTCCATTCCGCGTCTGAAGACCATGGATGATGAAGATCTGTTCAAGTTCCTCTGCGTGGTTATTGCAAGCGAAGGACTATTCCTCAAGCCGACGTTTAGCCTTAAGGATTTGGAGAAACGCTTTCTGGTTAGCGAAGAGCGTCTTATCAAAGCTTTTTACCACGGCAGCCGTTTTGGCTCTTTCGCAGCTTTCATCGATGAATGCCGGTTATACGAGAGCATCAAGATGCTTACCAGTCATCCGGAAATACCTCTTGATGAAGTAGCCAAGCAAAGCGGTTATGCTAATACAGGGGTCTTCAAGGAGAAGTTCTTTGACCGCTATCGTCTCACGCCGGAGGAGTTCCTTTTTCTTTATAGGCCTGCGGATAAATACCTGCCGAGCGCTTGAAATATCGGCAGAAATTGGCTGTTGTAGGGAATCCCAATTCAAAAGCCGTCTCTTTGATGGTCAAGTCCGGCCTTGTATCCATCAGCAGCTTGGCCTGCGTCACCACATACTGCTGAATCCACTCCAGCGGCGTCAGTCCCTGCCTGTTGGACTGGCGGAAAATCTTCGCGAAATACCGCGGCTCATAGCCCATCAATTGGGCATAATAGTTCACATTTCGGTTCTCCTTGTAGTGCTCCACCACAAGGTCGCAGAATTGCGAATAGAGATGCTTGTATCGGTTGCCGCTCCAGTCTTTGTCCTGCTCGCGGCGGTAGTAATTGACGAACTCATAGCCGAGAGCCAACTGGGAGAGGAGCATTTGACGGCGCAGCTGCAGGTCGGTCATGTCATGAGAAGCGATGGCGTCTAACAGCTCCATCATCGCCAACAAACGCTTGGCTTGGATATCCGTCAAGCGGCAGGCCGGTTCGTAGTTGAATTTATCATAGTCGTGGCTGAATAGATTCATCTTCAGGTCCTTGAAGAGCTCGTCCGATATGGTTAGATACGCGAATGTGTAATCATCCGTGAAATCAATGGACTCCAGCACATGACCGGGCATGAAGATACACAGGGTATGACGTGCGACGTTTATCTCCTGCATATCGTATTTGGCGCGGGCACTTCCGCGTAAACATAACAAGAGATTCACATCCTTGGAAACCAAAGGTGTGTTTTTAAACATAATGCCGTGCAGTTCCTTCGCTATATACACCCCGCGCTGCTCAACGTACCGGTTCCATTGGGATAATTTGTCTTCATTTTCCATATAATTCACAATTTTGGCTGCAAAAGTACTGCTTTTTTTTGATATATGCAATAGGCTTCACACTTTTTGACAACAAAAAAAAGTGCTTGCACGAGCACTTTTTTTTGTTGTCAATTCTCCCCTATTCTCGCCCATGTGAAGGTGGTAGTGAATCGGGAGCCGTCTCCTTTCTCGCGGAGGGCGGACCATTTCATCTCGTCACCGCGGATGTATTCAATGTCCCACCATTCGTAGTTCTCCTCTTCGCTACCCGGGTGACGCCAGCGAAAAGCGAGCCAGTCGCCATCCACGTTCCACTCGGCCATCTCGTTTACGTCAGAATGCCATATCCCTGCGTCATCTTTCTTGTAATAGATGTATGTGCCATCCACCCTATATTCGATGCGTGTATTGGCATCACCGTAGGTCTCATCGCCGACCATCTCTACGCCTTGCCACATACCGAGGATATCGCGTGAGTAGTCCACCGAAACCTTCATCAGTTTTTGCGACGTGTTAACCTCCGACGTACTTCCGGTTTCGGTATCGATACTCTTCAGCACATATTTATCCATCGTGTTGTCGTTAATGCTGTTGATTTTGCTAACGATTTCATGATTTGGGATTTTGGCGGATAAGGTGTTGCCGTCTATCGTATAAGACCCTTCCTGGTGGTTCGACCATACCCAGTGATTTCCCCTGAAGACGGACTCTGAATAGACGGCTTTGCCGCCTGTTTCGTACGTGCAGATCTGCCTGTGATTCGTCAGCTCTTCCTCACCGTTAATAGCCACACGTTTCCATTTACCGATAATCTTTGTCTCAATCTCCTTCTGGCTCGGCACGTTGGGATTGTTGCCGTTGCAGGAAGTGGTTAGCACTGCCGCTGCGCCTATCGTAGCAGCCAGCACGAAATGATACATCTTTTTCATTGTTTATAAGTATTTAATACAGGTTCTTCAAATTTTGTGCAAAAGTACAACAAATTTTCCATATACACAAATGTTTATGCAAAAAATCGTGCGTCTATATTCCGCATATCAAAAAAATCGTACCTTTGCACCCGCAAAGGTTATAATACCTCCACAGCTGAGCTCTGCAGCGTAAAAAAGAGAGTACATTAGCAACCACAAGGTTGCTTTTTTTATGTCATTTTGCATAAATTTTGCAAAATCTGCTTTACAAATTTGCGTATGTCATTTTTTTTGTGTAATTTTGCGAGCAAAATCATTAACACTAACAGTTATGCCGGAAATTAGTGCATTTTACGGAATCGTAATATACATGTATATGAGTGAGCACAATCCACCTCATTTCCATGTAAAGTACCAAGATTACGAAGCTATCATAACCATAAAAGATGGTGTTATTACCGGTTCGCTCCCCCGCCGCGCTTTGCGTTTGGTGTACGAGTGGCTTGATTTGCACCAGGACGAACTATTGGCAAACTGGGAGCGATTAGGTAAATCCGAAGCCCCAATGAAGATTACACCGTTGCAATAAGAAAGGAGGAAATTATGAATCCTATTTTGAAAGTAACCAAAGCAGACTACATCCGCAATTATGTTTTGCGCCTATCATTTAACGATGGTGCAACTAAATTTGTGGATTTCTGGCCATTAGCGCAAAAAGGTATTTGCACCAAATTGCAGGATTTAGAATATTTCCGGAATTTCTCTCTTGACCCATTCACTGTTGACTGGTCAAATGAAATCGGCTTTGCACCTGAGTATCTCTATGAGATAGGTACAGCCGCATAATACCATCGTCCCTGCCCCGAGACGTTAAATTAGGGTTACATAATACCATGGCGCAAGGGAGCGCCAAAGAAAAGCGTAATAAGCCGAAAAAGCTTGATACTTTGAAACCCTAGACAAGTTTACAAAGATCATTTATTCTTCAAGTTGCGGTTTATGCACGCTCACGTACCAGCGTGAGTTTTACGTGCATTTATTTGAAGAATAAAGGTAAGTCTAGGACCTCAAAGTATCAAATGAAGCGAACGAAAACGCACGCTTTTTATATGCATATGCCTCCGAGGTTATCTCGAGATAGTACCGACCCGATTCTCTCTCGTTAGTGTCTCGCCAGTCTGATTTGGGTAAGTTATATATAGAAACAAACTAAAATTATATACGGAGAAAGCCGAAAATCCGAGAAAGAGTAGGCGTAAAAGTAAAAATACTATGGATTTCAAAGATTCAATCAAACAGCTAGCCAAAAGAGCCGGTGAACTGAAAAACAATCTTCAAACAGAAGAGGCCACAAAAAATGCGCTCATTATGCCCTTTATTCAAGCCTTGGGTTATGATGTCTTTAATCCGATGGAAGTCGTACCCGAAATGGATTGCGACTTAGTGAAGAAAAAAGGAGAAAAGATTGACTATGCTATTATAAAAGATGGCGAGACAATCCTTATTATCGAGTGCAAGCACTGGCAACAAAATTTGGATATTCACAAATCACAATTGGCTCGATATTTTGTCGCTTCAAAGGCAAAATTCGGTTTGCTGACTAACGGAATTGAATATCGTTTTTATACGGATTTGGCTCAAACGAATCTTATGGATGAGGTTCCATTCCTTTCTTTTGATATCGAACAATTAAAAGAAGTACAACTGAAAGCTTTGGAGAAATTTACGAAAGAGAACTTTGATGTCGATTCAATCATGAACTCCGCTAATGAGCTCAAGTTTATGAGCGAGTTGAAGAAAATCATCAAAGAGCTCATTGAGAACCCGAATCCCGATTTCGTAAAATCATTAGCAAAACAGGTATACTCCGGTAAAATCACAGGTAATGTGCTTGACCAGTTTACCGAGTTAGTCAAGAAAGCCAGCGCAAGTTATGTAAACGACAAAATCTCTGAGCGTCTGAACATCGTTGTAAAAACGAATGAAGAAGAACAGCAGAAGGTTGATGAAACTCCAGTAGAGATACCAGGCTCCAAAAAGGAAAGTGAAGTTGTAACTACACAAACAGAGATGGAAGCGTACTACATCATTAAGAGTATTCTTCGTGAAGTCATCCCAGGAAGCCGAGTAACCATGCGCGATGCCATTTCCTATTGTTCTATCTTTATTGACGACAATAATCGCAAGCCTGTTTGCCGTTTGCACTTTAATAACGAGAATAATCTGCGTTTAGAACCTATAGGACCTGACGGTAAAGGAGAGAGATATAAAATTGAGTCTTTAGATGAGATTTTCAATTACGCAGATCAACTGATTGAGGCGGCGAAACGCTACATTTGATATTATGACAGATAGGCTTAAAAGGCTTTTTCTTAATGAAAAGGCTATATTAGCTATTATTCTTCTTAACGCGATTGTTATCTATCTGCAAGTTTGCGGGTATGAGCATTTAGTGTTGGACATTCTAGATATCGCGTGCACTATCATTTTCATCGTTGAGATGTTAGTTAAGCACAGCGAGTATGGTCTGCGTGGGTATTGGAAGGACGGATGGAATAGGTTAGATGGCATTTTAGTTATCCTATCTATTCCTTCGCTAATAAATGTGTTTGTACCAACAATTGCAAGTAACTTGTCGGTACTGCTGATTCTACGAGTGCTTCGTGTGCTTCGCTTTTTCAGGGTTATGCATTTCTTTCCGAATTTCACAAAAGTAGTACAGGGATTCAAGGTGGCAATGCGCGAATCATATGGCGTCTTGCTTAGTTTTTTGGTGATTGTAGTAATTTTCGGGTTACTCAATTGTAGTATGTTTCAGGAGGCAGACCCAGAGCATTTTTCATCTCCATTACGCTCAATATACTCTGTTTTTCAGATATGTACAGTTGAAGGATGGTATGAGATACCAAACGCTATAGCGGATTATTATGGAAATTCACCCATTATCCCTCATTTAGTTCGTCTATATTTCACGCTTTTGCTTATTATGGGTGGCATTATAGGCATGTCCTTCATTAATTCTATATTTGTAGATGCTATGGCAGCCGATAACAACGATGATGTTAAGGACAAATTAAATAAGATCCAACAAGAACTGAGTGATTTAAAGCAGGAACTATCAAAAAGATAAATCCTCCGCAACGGTCAAGTATTCATCCTCCGCAGGGAGAAGGTTTATACCATAGACGGATGCCTAGTCCGTTAACTGGGGCCCCCGATGGACGCTAACATCGTGCATCCAGTGGGGAGAACGGAGCTGCCCCGAGTACTTACTACTAAAGAATCACACATAATGACAATAAAAAAGCGTAGATTGATATTTTTTTTGTGTGTAATTATTTGCATAAATGCGAAAAAAACAGTAATTTTGCAGCGATTTTTGTATATGTTATGTCAATAACCCTTTATAACAAAAACAAAACACTTACCAACTAACAATTTTTACACATTATGAAAAAGAGATTCTTTATGGCACTGGCATGTGCCGCAATGATGTTGCCTGCGGCAGCACAATGGCCCGCAGACGACAACAACCTGTGGACCGTTGCGCCGCAGACGGAAGACACACTCGATCACTATTATCCGCTTATGATGCGTAGGGCGGACGGTACGACCCTTGTCGCCTTTGAGACGTTCGGTTACCAGACCAATCCGGACACCGGAAAGAAAGATGAAAAACAATCATTCTATCTGTACTTCCAGAAGTTGGACAAAAACGGCAACCCCGTATGGCCTGCACCGGGTAAGCTGATTTCCCACCAGCATACCTTAACGGCTTCCTATGGTCGTTTGGACATGGACACCTTGTCCAACGGTAATGTGGTGCTTATACGCGCCGAGCAACGGCCGGGCGACACAACCATCGTCAGCAAATTTGATCAGCGCATCTATGTTTATTGTTTAGACCAAGATGGTAACCCCGTATGGTCGGACGCCACCAAGATGCCTGTTATCCCGCAACAGAAAAATGCTTTCCAGCGCCGTATGTTACAGCATCGCGTAACCGTCAGCGGCGAGAATATCTATGCTACTGCCATGGTCGATGAAGGAATTTACAAGCAGATCACTCCGGACTCTGTCGCTGCGCGATACATCATTTATTTTGAGGTGATGCGTATGGACTTTGCCGGCAATATCCAGGCTCAGCGCATCGACTCTGTTTCGAATTTCTACAACTATGATGTAAGTCCTGCCCCCAATGGCGATCTCTATTACATCTATACCAGTCATAAAAGAAGTTATGCAGCACAGCGTCTCAATGCCAACTGCGAGAATGTATGGAGTGAGCCGACTGACGTAGATAATGTGAATATCGTTTCTGAGTCAGGTTTGGGTTTGGAGATCTCCGTTCCGCCTCAACAGATGACCTTGCTGGAAGACAGCAGCCTCTTCCTGTTGTACTATGGTTTCCCTCCCCAAACGATTGGTGCACCTTTGTTCTATAATCGCCTCAATCCCGATGGTTCCCTCTTCGGTCATCGCGCTTATGTAACCGACTCCTTCGGTACCTATATTAGCCATGCATGTGTCTTTGAAGGCGATACGCTCACGATCTTCGAGGCTGTTAACCGCACTATCAATGGTCGTCGCGATGAGTGTTTCCTTTACTTTAACCGTCTTAAACTCTCTGACGCAACCAAACTCCTGAGCGATCCCACCGGTATTGTACTGGAAATGAGAGTGAACGAGAGCCCGGCGTTCTACGGCCTCATCAAGACAGGAAATGAGTACCAACTGATCTCCAGAAGAAACGTGTCTGAGACAGACTATGATTATAATACCGTTGCAGCCTATGATGTGAATGGTAACATCCTTTTGAGTAAACCTATTTTAGGCGGTCAAACGCAGGTTTCTGACAAATCGCTCATTGCCGTGGATCATTATGCCAACATCCTCGTTACCCTGGAAGAGCAAGGTGCCGGCGGTATATGGTCTGCTTGCGTCGATGTGGCAGACTATACCAACAGCCCCGACCCTGTATCGCTCCAGCTGCCGGGTAAGTTCACCGTCAATGCGGATGGCAAACAGGTGACTTTCTCCAAGGGTGAAATGGAGTACAATCGCTCCAAAGACCTGTTCCAGGTGGCTTCTAACCAATGGGAGGAACGTGCCGGCTCCAATCAGTGGTTCGCTGATACGACGAATATCAACTGGTTCGACCTCTTCGGATGGGGTACCGGTGATGATCTGATGAAGTACGACACCCTCAACTCCGCTTATCCCGCCTTCACCGACTGGGGTACGAAGGATATCCGTAATATCGCCTGCGCACCGGGCACACTGCGTACACTCAGCGCAGACGAGTGGGATTATATTCTCAACAGTCGTCCCGATGCAGCGAACAAACGCACCATTGGTGGTATTATCCAGATGGTTGAGCATGAGGATACCATCTTTATGAAAGGCGCTATCCTGCTTCCGGATGAGTTTGAGATGCCGGAAGGATTGCATATGAACATGAATGCTACCACCTATAGAACGAATATATACATGCCGAAGGATTGGGCAAGACTGGAAGCAAACGGTGCTGTTTATTTCCCGTTGAATGCCTATCGTAATGGTCTCAAGGTACTTGACGAGAAATCCAGTACTCCTACAGCGGGACACTACTGGACCTCAACTGCCGACGGAGACGCGAATGCCAAGGCCATCAAGATTGATGAGAACGGCTGGGTTATCGAATCTGCTCCGCGAGCTTACGGTATGGGTGTTCGTCTCGTGAAGGACGTAGAGAACCCGCAGGGTATCGAGGATATCAAGGTGAAAGAAACCGGCAAGGCTGAGAAAGTGCTTTACAACGGACAACTTTACATCATCCGTGACGGTAAAGTATTCAACGCAACCGGAGTACAAATACGATAAGACGCTAACCAGGTGTGACCTGGGACCGCTACGCTGTAGGACCGCTACGCTATCCCCACTGCAACTCTGCGAGTTACATCGGGGGCCCCGGGGCCTGCGGCCTGCAGGAAAAGGAAAAAGCGCACGAAAAATGCGCTTTTTCTGTTTTTATTTGCATATATGCAAAAAAAGTTGTAATTTTGCGCTCGATTTATGGCGCAAAGAGCTGCGCCACGGTCTCATCTTCATTGAGCGCAACGGTCACATCTATGATGTTACCGGCCAAATGATTAAATAACCGATTATTCCTTTTTCGCGTCTTGCGCGTCCAGCACATCAATGCCGGCAGCAAGCGCGAAGAGGGTTACATTCCAATTAATCGTCACCTCATTGGAGGCATAACTGGGCTGGTAGTCCAGATAACTCTCGTCTGCCGGTACATCCTTCGGATATTTGACGCCGTCCGTCTCTGCATCCTGTCGTGCCGGGTTTGGTCCTCCGGCGAGGAAACCGGGCAGCGTGCCTTTGGGATGCGAAAAGGAGAGGCGGTGATGCGGGTGCGAGGTCGGCTTGGTGCCGAAACCCGTCACATAGCAATAGCCTGTAGCGTTCTGACCGAGGATATAGTTCAGGCAGCGCTCCGCATTGCGCAGGTAGCGCTTGTCGCCGGTGAAATGATAGGCATAGAGGCACTCGATACCCCGCCAGCAGCAACCCTCAGAGTTACATCCCCAGAAGAAATCCGACTCTCGATTGCCATACGGCGAGCGGAAGACGGAGATGGTCTCTGCCTCGTCGAGGAAAGGTTGGAGATATTCTAACAACGATGTTGTTAGATTGGTGATTGGTGATTGGTGATTGGTGACTTCGTCATAGTGCATCAGCAACTCCAGATAACCCAGTTCGGCCACATTGCCCCAGACAGAAGGGGTGTATTGCCCGTTGGCCTCTGCGATAGCTTTGGCATGGTCCGTAGCGACCATTTTGTATGCTTTGTCTCCGGTAAGGATAGCCAATTCGATAGCAGCCCAGTAGAACTCATCATCCACGTCGAAGTCGTCGTAGGCGCCGGTAGTGATGGCAGGCGCAAATTGCTCATTCATAGCGGGCTGGTCGTAATAGACCTCCGGATTGTCCAAAGCCCAGGCAAAAGCCATCTCAGCGGCTTCTTTCGCTTGTGCACAGAATCCCGGGAAAGCGTCCTCAAACGGCGCATAGATACGCGCAGCGAGCGCCATGGTAGCCGCAAAGTCCAGTGTTGCAGCCGTGGTTTTCATCACCACATAACGCGGTTTCTGACACTGGTCAGGACGAATGAATCCTTCGAAATCAGGTTCGGTCAGTTTATGATACACGCCGCCGTCCGTATCCTGCATCGTCAGCATCCAGCGAAGGTTATACATCGCCTCTTGTAACATGTCGGGAACATGTTTGGCGTTGGCATTGGCATTGGCGTTGGCTGATTCGGGAATATTCAGTTTGAGGGTATCGAAATACTCCTTATTCATCTCATATGCCATGAACCAAACACCCATGGTATAACCGGAATTGACGATATACTTGTTGTAATCGCCGGCATCGTACCAACCGCCCGGAGAGGAGATAACCGTTCCTTCCGGTCGCTCATCCGTAGCCGCAGAAGCATGCACGAGCACATGGTCATCAGGATGTCCCGCAGGCCGCGCATAGCCTTCGGCATACGGTTCCTCCGTCGCCATCGACGCACGCTGGTGATAATAGGCACGGAGAGCCTTTCGCGTGAGTTCGCGATAAGGGCGTTCGCGAATTGAAAATTGAAAATTGAAAATTGAAAGTTCATTTTTCACGCAAAGAGTATATTCGCCCGGCGTCGTCAAAGACGAGAAGTCCACTATCCGGCAGGTCTTACCGGAGATGGGATTCTCTTTGGCTATTAGCTGTTGGCTATTGGCCGTTAGCACGGTATCTCCTGATTCATCAAGGATGAAAGCGGTGAACGGTTCATCGAGGACGATGGTGGCTGTTTTCTCTTGTTCAGGAGCATAGCCGACTTGGTTAAGACGGATAGGACCGTTATCACTATTAGACCGGTTGCATGCAACCTGTAAGACCGCTAACGCTGTTAGCATACAGAATATGGATAATTTACCTTTCATTTTTCTCCTTTCATTTTTCACTTTTTAAGCGGGAATTTATATGCAAGATAGGTCATGATAGCTGCAATAGCTGCCGGGAAGAGGGAGAAGAGCGCCCAAACCATGGTGCGGACGGACTCTTCATTGGTGATGGAGACGATGGTCTCGCCGGTCACCATATCTGTATGCGATACGAGTCCTGCATAGCCCAAAAGCAAGGCAATCAAACTACCGGAGATAGCTCCGCCGAACTTCTGCGCCATCGTTCCGGACGAGAAGATAAGTCCCGTGGAAGAGGTTCCGTTCTTCTCCGTCGCATAGTCCGCCACGTCGGCATACATCGACCAGATAAGCGGCGAATACAAACCTGCACCTACTGACGCGAGCATCGATACCAGCACCATCAGCCATAGATACGAAGCATCCATCGGAATGAAGAAATAGAGCACCGAGAAGACGCAGCAGATGACGGATGCCCATACGAAGGCCATGCGCTTCGAACCCACTTTGCGCGTGAAGGCAGGGCTGAGGGCGCCGAAAATCATACAGGTCACCTCACTAAAGGCCATAAAGGCGGTATAGTTGAGGATGAAGCGACCCAGACTGAACTCTCCGCAGATACAATAGGTGAACATATAGCCCACCACGGCATAGCGGAAACCATTGAAGAAATTCGTGCAGAAAGCGATGGAGGTCATATAGACCCACGGTTTGTTGCGGAACAGGTCCGCGAACTGCTTAAAGCTGAATTTCTCCGCGATAACAGGCTGATGACGCTCCTTGGTCATCAGTCCGCAGGTCATCGTCATGAGTGCCGCTACGAGTCCGAAAATCGCGCCTAACACAGCGTACTGATGTTGCTCTGTGCCGCCGATATGCTTCTGCAAAATAGGGAAGATGATGAGCGTGATAAAGCCCATCGCATACGCGCCGACCATACGGAAAGCCGAGAACTGGTTCTTCTCGTTGTCATCAGTAGTCATTACACCGAGCAATGAACCGTAGGGCACGTTGACCGCTGTATAGACCGCCATCATCAGCAGATAGAAGGTATATGCCCATACACGCTTGCCTGCAGGTCCTAAATCGGGCGTGAAGAGCAGCAGCGCAAAGATGATTCCGAAAGGAATAGCACCGAAGATAAGCCAAGGACGATATGTGCCCCAGCGCGATTTGGTACGGTCCGCTATTGAACCCATAAGTGGGTCAGTGAACACATCGAAGATACGTGCCACTAACATCAGCGCAGCTGCATCGGCAAAACTGAGTCCGAAAACATGGGTGAAGAACAGCGGGAATGCTACGGACATAATCTTCCAGGTGATGCCGCCGGAAGCGGCATCACCCAGAGCGTATGCAATTTTTTCTCGTAAAGGAGCCATACTTATTTGTAGGTAACTTTGTTAATCGTTTCACCGAAGCCTACTACCGACCAGCTGCCTACCATGTCCACGATGCCCTTGCAGCGGTCATCATAGGTGAAGGTGAACGGATTCGGTGTTGCAGGCGTTACGTCAAATTGCGCAACGAGGTCATCACCCCACCACGGCGTGGTGATACGCATATTATGGTACTCCGCTTCAGGAATCTCAAAGTAAACAAGGATGGTTGAGCCTACCGGCACTTCCGCCATCTGATCCGCTGTGATATTCACCAGATTAGCATCCCAGTCGAGCGCCACCGGACCTTCCCAGAGGGTGGTCTCTGCGCTGACAATAGTAGTAACGGTCTCCACCAAACCGTCGGCAGTGATGAAGTACACACTGGAGCCATCAGCGTTCTTGATAGAAATCGTGTGCTCGCCTACCTCGGCTGCCGGTGCTGTGAAGGTAACGGAGGTGGCGGTAACGGTGAGCGCCGTGATGACGGTCTCGTCCACTTGGACGGAAGCTACGTTCTCCAGCTTCACACCGGTGATAGTCCACTCACTACCCGGTACGAAGGACTCATAGCCAGCCAGCACAACGGCAACATTATGCACATTGATATCTTCTGCACCGTACATCTTGCCCTCTGCGTCCAAGAAACGCACATAGTACAGTCCGTCCGGCGTTTCCGGTAAAGTGATAGTCATTTGTGCATCGGTAGCTCCTGCATCAGGCACGATGGTATGCACGATTTGTTTACCTGCAAAATCACTGGTCAGGAGCACCTTATCCACCTTGGTGAGGTTAGAGCCGTCGAGTGTAGCGGGGTTGCCCGGTACACAATGGCGACCGGCAGCGGGAGCTGCGGAATGGGGGTCGGTGCTATAGGGCTGCACCGTGACTGAACCTTTCCGTTCGGTGCGTTTGCCGGCTTGTGTAACAGCCTCGATGAGCAGCTCGTACGAGCCGGCAAGGAAGGTCTGTTCTATCTTCTCACCCGTGAAGACCAATGTACCGTCGATATACCAGTTCACCGTTGTGTACTTGGACGGAGTAACAGTAACAGAATCGTAGAGCGGCGTATCGGGGTTCGCCAGATTATAGGTGAACGAACCGGTGCCGGACTCGTTATAGGGCCTGAGAATCAGCGGCGCATCGTCCGGAGACTGCGTGTCATAAGGTGTATTGTTCTCGCAGGCCGAGAAAACGACCGCCATGACCAAAGCAGCTATATATAAAAACTTCGTTTTCATAATATCTTTCAACATTAACTATTAAACATTATTTAACATCCCACCACAGGCGAGCGTGCCATGAATAATCGGTCACTCGGGCTTTGGCTGCCTGGTAAGCATCCTTGCTATAGGTCTCTTCTTTGAGCGGATAGCAGAGACGAACCGGTATTTCCGCGCCGTCGATGAGCGGGTTCTTGGCACCCGTAGGCGGTTGGAGGGCGGGATAGTCAGCGCGGCGCACATTAGACCAAGCCTCAGCGGGGTTATGGAAATGGAGGATCCACGCCTGCGTGTTGATTTGCATCTTCTGCTGCTCCGTAGCAGCACCGAACGCAATAGCAGGCTGAGCGATATACGCTGCGTACTCTGCATCGGTGATGACATCGCACTTGTAGTACGTAGCCAGCATATCCATGGAAGCGCGAATACCCTTCTCATACATATCCTTGGCATTATCGCCGGTCCAGCCGAGCACAGCTGCTTCTGCGCGGAGGAAGCAAACCTCGGCATAGGTCATGATGATACCCGGGTTATCCGACTTCAAGAAGTTGATGGCCAACTTCGGCATGAGCCAACGGGGGTTGGCACCCGGATTATAACCGGGATGCGCGGCTTGCACGCCGGCTATCTTCTCCGCGAGCGGACTACCGGGAATATCCGGATAGGTAGGCCAGTTATCCCATGAGAACTCGCCCGGAGCAATCATATAAATCACATCGGTGCCCGGGTTGGCTTCCTGCGTAGCTACCACAGCGTCCGTCATATCTATACGGCCATCGCCGGTAGAGATAGAGAGGAAATCATCGATATAGAAACGGCAAATACGTGTGGTACGCGGGTCGTTGTTGTCATAGAGTTGCTTCCAGAAGGTCTGGCATATATACGACGGGTTGTTTGCGGGGTCGTTGCCGTAGAAATACTTGGACAAAGCGTTTCCTCGGAAATCGCGATAGGACTCCTGACCGAAGCTATAGGTCACCTCCAGGTGCTTCACGCAGGCATCATCGTTGATATCCTGCATCACGCCGTCATTGAGTGCCGCAGCGAACTCCTGCTTGGCCAGTTCGGGCAGCACGTCGGATATACGCATGGCGTAACGCAGACGAAGCGAGTTGGCAAACGTCTTCCATTTGTCGATATTACCGCCAAACATCGGATCGCTGGTGATAGCAGTCGCCGTGATATCAAACTGCGCAGCCGCCGCTTTTAGTTCCCGGAAGAAGAAGGGATAGAGTTCCTCCTGATAGTCATATTTGGGGTCCGTCTTACCGGTGATATAGCCCAGACCGGCCTCGCTGAACGGCACGTCGCCGTAGTAATCAGTGAGGAGTGCGCCTACATACACGCGGAAGATGCGCAGCGCTGCATTGATATTCACCAGCGTGGAGTCATCCTTGGTCTGGTTGATAGCATCCGTCAGATTACGAATAGCAGCCGGATAGAGGTTATTCCACGGACGCGACATCTCATTGTCGTCCATACGGTGCTGACCGCCGTAGTTGGTGGTATTCCAGCAACCCATCAGGTGCTGGGTGAACGCATAGGTATAGAGACGGAAGACGTCCACATAATTCATATCACCGTACATCTGCAACTCGGCATAGGATAGTTGAGAAGCCGGGTTGACATGCGATGCCTTGGTGGGGTCGGTATTGATATCCTCGTAAACCTTGTCAGAGCAAGAAGCGAGGCCAAAGACCGCTATAGCTGACAGAATACAGAATACAGATTTTGTGATTGCTTTCATAATATATCCTTTCATTTTACGAGGTTAGAACTTAATATTGAAATTCAGACCGTAGCTGCGGCGGCTCGGGAGCGAACCGTACTCAAGACCGAGGCCGGAGGTGTTGTACTGCGCATCCGGGTCGATATCCTTGATGTTTTTCCACACGATGAACGGGTTACGGGCCACGAAGCTGATGCCTACATGCTTCACCACGCCCTTCTTGTCGAGCCACTCTTTGGGGAAATCGAGGCTGAGGGTCAACTCACGGCATTTGATATACGAGTTATCATAGATGAACATCTCCGGCGATTTACGGGATACTTCCATCCAGTAGTCTTCGGGGTTGATGCAGATGGTGTTCTCGCTATAGGTGCCGTCGCCATTGTCGATAACGCCGTTCACGATGTAACCGCCGGCATTACCGCTTGCTCGCCATGCGTTGATGTCCGTCACGCCGGCTGCTCTACGCGCCTCCTCGGATGCGTACCACTCGGCACGGCCGGCAAGCGTCTCTTTCGCCTTTCCGGTCTCATAGGATGAGCGTTCGGACATCGAGAAGATGCTGGCACCTACTTTCACGTCAAATAGCGCGGAGAGGCTCAGCATACGCCAACGGAGCGTGGTGCTCAGACCGCCGGTCCATTTCCACTGCGCATTACCCAGCACTTTGTTCTCGGTGGTGAAGGTCGGCAGACCCGTCGTGCCATCCACGATGACGCGTCCCTCGGCATTACGCGCCAGCGCCGGACCGCAGATAGCGCCGTACTCCTCGCCTTCGCGCGCAGCTACATACACGTTGCACCAAGTGGCTTTCGCCAGCTCTAACTCGGATGTGCCCTCTGTCAGCTTGAGCACCTTGTTGTTGTTCTTCGACCAGTTGATATTCAAATCCCAAGAGAAATCCCTGGTCTGCACGAGACGGGCACCAAAGGTGATTTCAAAACCTTGGTTCAGGATAGCACCCGCATTGATCATTCGGTATTCATAACCGCTGGTAGGAGATACAGCCATACCGATAATCTGGTCACGGGATGTCTGGTGATAGAATGTGAAGTCGAGGCTGATGCGCTGGTTGCACCATTTGGTCTCGAAACCTGTTTCCCATGAGCGGGTACGCGTCGGCTTCAGGTCTGCGTTCGGAATCATGTTGCCGTATATATAGCCGATGGTATAACCTGGATAGCCGAACTGCGACTTCGTATAGCGCAGACTCAACTGGTACGGGTCCGTGTCGCTACCTACCTCTGCCCAGCTCAGACGCAGCTTACCGTACGGCAGCACTTTGCGGTTCGTCTTAATCAACTCCGAGAACACCCACGATGCACTCACGGACGGATAGACATACAGGTTCTTACCG
The DNA here is from genome assembly GCA_900317345.1 of uncultured Bacteroidales bacterium. Taxonomy (GTDB): domain Bacteria; phylum Bacteroidota; class Bacteroidia; order Bacteroidales; family Paludibacteraceae; genus Colicola. The sequence continues at coordinate 17,651 of ONGK01000029.1, forward strand.
CTTCCCAAGGTAGAGGACTTGTCACCGCGGACGGTAGCATCGAGATACAGCATATGACGCCAGCCGAGGTTAGCCGAACCGAATACAGAAACGATGCGTTTGTTATACGTCGCTTCCTCTACCGACTGCTCCTCGAAGCTCGACATCGCCACTACCTCGCGGATACCCATGTCCGTGCCGGTGTTGATAACGGTCTGGTTATGAACGTCATATACGTTGGCACCGGCTGTAGCTGTGAAGTCGAAATCACCCCATGTGTCCGTATAGATACCAAGGAACTCGGCATTGATCATACGGTTGTTGAAATAACTGTTCTGCAAACGGCCGGACTCATAACCCGGAGTGGTCGGATACTTGAAATCCGAGAACTCGAAGCGGTTGATTTCGGCACCTACAGTGGCTTGAATCTTCAACTGCGGAATGATGTTATACACTATCTTTCCGTTCATGCGGAGCAAGTGCTTGTAGGACTGGTTTTTGTTCTTGTATATATCCCAGTATGGGTTCACGTTATACGGGTCCATGCCGTTCCAGTTCTGATACTCGCCGTTCTCGGTCTGATAGTTCTTGAGCCATGCCTGGTCGTATATGTAGTAGCAAGCGTCATGAGGTTCTTGCCCACGTTCGACTTGTCGTCGCCTAATGCCGGACGGTTCTTCACGTCCTCATGAACGTAGTTCACATTAAAGTCCAAATCTACCGGACCGAGGGATGTGTTTGCGCGCAACGACAAGGTGTTACGGCTCATGCTGGAGTTCGGCAGAATGTCGCGGTTGCGCATATCCGAATAGGCAAAACGAAGACCGGTCTTTCCGGTGTTCATGGAGATGACAGCGGTGTTGTTTGCCGTCAAACCGAGCTGGAAGAAGTTAGCCGTGTTATTGGGGATGATAAGGAACGGATGCTCCTGCCCGTCGTAATAACGAAGCATCAGTCCGCCGTCGGCTTTCGGACCCCAAGACTTATTGGTGTTGCTGACAGCATCGATGTTATATTGACCTTTGGAGCCCATACCATATACTTGCTGGACGTTATCCCACTTGCTGAGCTGGCTATCGAAGGTGAGTGTTCCGTTGTACTCTACGCCCCACTTGGAGTCACCGGTAGCGGCTTTCTTTGTGGTGATAAGAATCACACCGTGGCTGGCACGGCTACCATAGAGAGCTGCCGCAGCCGGACCCTTGAGAACGGACATCGACTCGATGTCATCCGGGTTGACAGCAGAGATACCGTCACCGAGGTCATAACCGCCTTCGGTGCCTGCTTGACCGAAAGAGGTGTTGTCCATCGGGACACCGTCGATGACATAGAGCGGCTGGTTGTTTCCGGTCATCTCGGTAGCACCACGGAGTACGACGCGTGTGGAACCGGCTGCGCCGCCTGCTGTTCCTTGCACTACGAGGCCGGCTACACGACCGGCGAGCGAGTTAGCCACATTGACCTCTTTGGCCTTGACCAGTTCTTCGCCTTTCACCTCGCCTACTTCATAACCGAGGGCTTTACGGTCACGCTTGATACCCATGGCCGTAACAACGACTTCGGAGAGCACTTCCGTGTCTTCCGACATCGTGATGTGGATAGGGTCACTTCCCGTCACAGTAATCGTCTGAGCTGCATAACCCATGTACGAAAACTCGAGTCTGTCACCCTCATTGGCCTCAATGGAGAATTTACCGTCAAAGTCGGTAATGGTTCCACGGGTCGTTCCTTGCACGAGTACACTGGCGCCGATCAGCGGACCGTCTGCATCTTCTACAGTACCCGTAACAATGTTTTGCGAGAATGCCAAGCCTGTAGCTCCCACGAGGAGAACTACAAGGCTAAGCTTTCTTTCCGTTGAGGATCACAACACCTTTGTAGTCCTCTCCGACGGGTTGTCCGAGGAGGTTGTAACGGATACCGTTGCTGCGGAGAGTAACTTGCTCGATGGCAGTGGGGGTATTATAGGCAGCTACACGGGCTTGCACGATATTGAAACCATGTCCGTGCAGGGCAAAACCGCCGTCTGCTACTGCGTTCTTAATCGCATCCGTGATAACTAGTCTCACTTCAGTATTCGCAGTGATATCGACTCGTGCTTGTCCGGGCAGTGCGTTCCATCCGTAGTCTTCAAGTTTGTAGGCATGGTATTCGTCTGTCGGCACGATCTCCAAGGAGAGACAAAGGGTGTCATTGACATTGAAAGCGGCAAAATCGTCCGGGGTGATACCTTTCCATTCCTTGTGTTCGTCGCCGTCCTGCAATTCCCAGGATACATACCAGTTGCCCGACCAGATAACTCCATCTGCGGGTTCAGCGTCCTCCTCGAGGATAGTGACCTTAACCACCTCAAATCCGTGTCCGTGGATAGCGAAACCGCCTGCTGCGATCGAATCCTTAACAGCTTGGGTCAGAACGAATGTCACCTTGGTGTTTTCGCTAAAACCGAATTCTGGATCGTGCTCTGCTTCGTGTCCCGGCAGGGCTTTCCATGCATAGTTGTCAAAATTGTACTTGTGGTACGCCGCTTCTGTATCAATTTCGAAATAGAAATAGAGTGTTGTACCTGCTTCCATAGCAGCGAAATCGCTTTGTCCGAGCTGTTTCCACTCGCGGTGTTCGTCTCCTTCGGGATAATTCCATGAGACGCTCCAACTACCGGTCCATAAATCTCTTTCTGTAGCCGAAAGACTCATCAGTGCTACAATAGCGAGCACTAATACCGAATAAATTCTTTTCATTAGTGAATAAATTTGTTAAGTTAATAAAAAAGGTTATTA
>ONGK01000032.1 GCA_900317345.1 uncultured Bacteroidales bacterium
GAGATGAAGCCGCCATAGAAGGCATTGCAGAACCAGTAGCGCGGAGCGATGCTGGCCGAGACATGACGCCATTTGGGGAAAGTTCTATCATTGAGCGGGAACGGGTTGAATCCAGCTCCGAGCTCCAGCGTCCACTTCGGCGCAAGCTTGATTTCGAGCTGCAGGTTCGGCGTTGCCGCTGCATCATAGAGCAGGTTGTTCTTCAGCGCCACCACTTCCGTCCGGCTCTGTCCGTCGGTACCCGATTCGTTCGCATACGCACGCGTAGAAAAAAACGACAGGCATATTGCACCCACGAGCGCAATATTCATTATATAAGAATGCAAAATACAGAAAATACCAGATAAACAATGATATATATGACCAAGCAACCCCATTTTTCTGAAGCTGTTTCGGCTGGTTCCATACATCAAATTTAGCCCTAAATTACAGTCCCTTATGTCAATTACATCCCTGTAAGTCATTGATTTTCTTTATCTTACCCCCCCCCCGCACACCATTTTGCGAAGGACGCTCCGTTCAACAACGTATATCAAAAATCGCGCAAAATTACTACTTTTTCCCGAAATATGCAAATTTTTGCACAATAATCGTAAGAAAATGCGTATTTTGCAAAGTCGGTTTGGCAATGTTGATGGTTAACGGTTAATGGTTCATGGTTTTAGAAAAAAACATACAAAACCCTTTTGAATGCTTTTGCGCTGAGCGCTATGCGTTATTAGCTGTTAAAACTCACTTGTGTGCAAGCACCCAGATGATTTTTACCATCTAATCCCGCACTCTGGCGAGTAAAACCTTTCAAAAGACATAAACATAAAAAACAATTTTTTAGTGAGAATATCGCAGTTGTTACGATGTCGAAGAGCTGTGAGTGGATGAATAGTGCGTGGAGAAGGCATGGAGAAGGTATGGGGATTATATGGACATGGTTTGCGTACGGTTTGAGTACGGTAAGAGTACGGAGTGATTACAGCAATAGTTCGTTAATAATTCGTCTATAGTTCGTCAATAGTTCGTGTTTGGAAGGAGGAGAGAAGGAGATTATGTATGAAAAAAACCGATAAAACCCTGTCGAAAAATAGAGGAGGTAAATGCTTTTTGCGACAGCAATAAACCTAAAAAAAATGCAAAGTCGGCACGCCGCGTAGGGTACACAAAAAAATTGTTGTACATTCGGCACGCCCTTATCCGCTTTTACTACAAAAAATTTGTCGTAACTTCGGCCCTCCCACCATGGTGGGTTCCCGCCGAATTTACGTTCGCTAAATCCAGCGAACGACAATCTTTTTAGCAAAAAAATCACACTTAAGCGAGCTTAGACTAATTTTTTTCCTAAAAATCTTGCACATTCAAATTTTTTGTTGTAAATTTGCACGATTTTTTAATTTGGCGGAGTGTGCGCGTGGCGCGTGCGTTATAATAAATAGGTATAAAATGTAATAGATATAAAGGTAATAAATATAAAGTAACAAAAACAATAAAAACCACTTTTTAATGATTTAGATGTACCATCCTACGTACTTTACTGCTAAAAACTCCTTAAAAATTAATTTTTAGACAGTTTTTACCATAAACCACGTACACTGTAGAGTGCAATCATTAAAAAGAAAAAACATAAAAAACATTTTTTACTAAAGGGAGCACCAAAGGAACAGAATAAACTATCTAACGATATGCAGAATATTAGAAACATAGCCATCATCGCTCATGTGGACCACGGGAAGACGACGCTGGTGGACAAGATGCTGTACACAGCAAAAGTGGTGAGCAGTCAGCGTTCGGAATTTAGCAATCAGCCGCAGGAGTTGATACTGGACAACAACGATTTGGAGCGCGAGCGCGGTATCACCATTCTCGCCAAGAACGTAGCGATTGAGTACAAGGGCACGAAAATCAACATCATTGACACTCCGGGGCACGCGGACTTCGGCGGCGAAGTGGAGCGTGTGCTGAATATGGCAGACGGCGTGCTGCTGCTGGTAGACGCCTTCGAAGGCGCGATGCCTCAGACACGCTTTGTGCTACAGAAAGCGCTGGAGTTAGGTCTGAAGCCGATTGTGGTAATCAACAAAGTAGACAAGCTGAACTGCCGTCCGGACGAGGTGCAGGAAGAGGTATTCGACCTGATGTGCAACCTGAACGCGACGGACGACCAGTTGGACTTCCAGACGCTGTACGGCTCCGCCAAGCAGGGTTGGATGAGTACCGACTGGCGCAAGCCGACCACCGACCTGACAGACCTGATGGACGCTATCATCGAGTATATCCCTGCTCCGGAAGACAATCCCGGTACGCCGCAGATGCTGGTAACTTCGCTGGACTACAACAGCTATGTAGGCCGTATCGCCATCGGACGCGTACACCGCGGAGAGTTCAAAGACGGACAGGCTGTAGTGCTGGCAAAGAAAGACGGCACGATGGTGAAGACGAAAATCAAAGAGCTGCACACGTTCTCGGGCATGGGACACGTGAAGACCGATGTGGTGAAGAACGGCGATATATGCGCGATGATCGGTATCGACGGCTTCGAGATAGGCGACACCATTTGCGATGCGGAGAATCCCGAAGCACTCAAACCGATTGCGATAGACGAACCGACGATGAGTATGACATTCTGCATCAACGACAGCCCGTTCTTCGGACAGGACGGAAAATTCGTGACGAGCCGTCATATCCAAGACCGACTGAACAAAGAGCTGGAGAAGAACCTCGCTCTGCGCGTAGAGAAAGGTGCGGAAGAGAGCAGTTGGCGTGTGTACGGGCGTGGTGTGCTGCACCTGAGTGTGCTCATCGAGACCATGCGTCGCGAGGGCTACGAGTTGCAGGTGGGTCAGCCGCAAGTGATTATCAAAGAGATAGACGGCGTCAAATGTGAGCCGGTGGAGAGCCTGACGGTGAACACACCGGAAGAGTGCTCGGGCAAAATAATCGAGTTCGTGAGCACGCACAAAGGCGAGATGACGAAGATGGAGATGGTGAACGACCGTGTGCATCTGGAGTTCGTCATTCCGAGCCGCGGTATATTAGGTATGCGCACCTACGTGATGAACGTGAGTGCGGGCGAGGCCATCATGGCGCACCGATTCCTGGAATACCAGCCGTGGAAAGGCGATATCGTGAAGCGCAACAACGGTTCGCTCATCGCCATGGAGGCCGGTACGGCATATGCCTACGCACTGGACAAGCTGCAGGACCGCGGTAAGTTCTTCATCGACCCGCAGGAGGAAGTGTACGCCGGGCAAGTGGTAGGCGAGAACGCGAAAGAAGGCGACATCGTGATCAACGTGACCAAGAGCAAGAAGCTGACGAATATGCGCTCCAAGAGCGCAGACGACAAAGCTGTGCTGCCACCGCCCGTGCGCATGAGTCTGGAGGAGGCGCTGGAGTACATCAAAGAGGACGAGTACGTGGAGGTGACGCCGCACGCGATGCGTATCCGGAAGATTATTCTGGATGAGTTGGAGCGGAAGCGCGCCGGTCGGGTATAAGACCGCGGCCTGCCTAACGCTATGCAGATAGCGTATATACCCTTCGGAGTAACTCGCCCCCTGCTCGACGGATTTTGGAGCACCCATTCTCCAAAATACGCCTCCGAGAGGGTATATACTAAAACTCCCTTGCGGGAAGGCAGTCCGAGTAAAAAAAAGAAAAAAAATAATAAAAACAACAATATTATGAAAATTGAACAAAGTGAATTGAAAGACCTGACAGCTGTGGTGACGGTAACTATCGAACCGGCTGATTATCAGGAAGAAGTTGCAAAGCAACTCAAACAAGTGCGTCAGAAAGCGCAGATGCCGGGCTTCCGTCCGGGTATGGTACCTGCCGGTCTGGTGAAGAAGATGTACGGCAAGGGCGTTCTGGCTGACGAATTGAACAAGAAAGTAGGCGAAGGTCTGCAGAAACACATCGAAGACAACAAGCTGCAGATACTTGGCGAACCGCTGCCGAGCGAGAACTCGCCGAAGATTGACCTCGACCACGAGGACACCTTCACCTTCCTCTTCGACATCGCCGTGGCACCGGAGTTCGACGCCAAGCTGAACGGCAAAAACAAACTGACGCAATACACCATCGACGTAACCGACGAGATGGTACAGAAACAAGTGGAGGCATACGCCAACCGCTACGGAGAGTACACGCCGGAGGATAAAGAGAAAGGTATCGAAGCAAAGGTGACACCTTGCGCCATCGACGCTGAGCTGTTCGCAAAAGTGTACGGTCCTGATGCTCCGAAAGACGAGGCAGAATTCCGCGCACGCGTGAAAGCCGACATTGCAGAGAGCCTTCAGAAAGACTGCGAATACAAATTCGGCGTGGACGCAAAGGCCGCCATCCTCAAGAAGATGGAGAAAGTGGAGTTCCCCGTTGATTTCCTCAAACGCTGGGTTCTCGCCACCAACGAGAAGATGACAGCAGAGGAGCTGGAGAAAGATTTCGACAAGATGCTGGAGGAACTCAAATGGCACCTGGCTAAAGACCAACTGCTCAAGGAATACAACATCAACGTGGAGAAAGAAGACGTGGAAGCCTTCGCCAAAGAAGTGGCACGCTTGCAATTCACGCAATATGGTCTGATGCACGTTGACGACCAGTATCTGACCAGCTATGCCAACGAGATGCTGAAGCAGGAGAACCAACTGCGCAACATCGTTGAGCGCGTGGCAGAGAACAAGATTTACGAGGCGCTGAAAGGCATCGCGAAAATCGAGCAGAAGAAAATATCCCACGAGGAGTTTGGGAAACTGTTTAGTTAAGACCGCAGGCTCTGCCTGCTCAAAGTAGAAAGACCGCTTCGCTCAAAGTAGAAAGCACCATGCGGCTTTGAGTCCACTTTGTGGACGGTCTTTTGTCTTTCGACTTTATGACAAAAATTCATTTCATAGCTATTGGTGGGGCGGCGATGCATAACTTGGCACTCGCCGTGGCCTCCAAAGCAGGGTACAAGGTAACGGGTTCGGATGACGAGATATTCGAGCCCGCCTTGTCGCATCTGCGCGATGCCGGTCTACTGCCGGACGAGATAGGTTGGCATCCCGAGCGTATCACGCCGGACATCGATGCTATCATCCTTGGCATGCACGCACGTGAGGACAACCCGGAACTGGTGCGTGCGCGCGAGTTAGGCATCAAGATTTACTCCTTCCCGGAATACCTATACGAGCAGACGAAAGACAAGATCCGCATCGTGGTAGGCGGCAGCCACGGCAAGACCACCACGACGTCTATGATTCTATATGTGCTCAACCGCCTCGGCATCGAAGCCGATTATATGGTGGGTGCGCAGATAGAGGGCTTCGAGCGGATGGTTCGGCTGAGCGATACCGCGAAGTACGCGGTGTTCGAGGGCGATGAGTATCTGACGTCCCCACTCGACCTGCGCTCCAAATTCCTATGGTATCACCCGCATGTGGCTATTCTGACAGGTATCGCGTGGGACCATATCAACGTGTTCCCCACCTTCCCGCAGTACGTGGACACCTTCCGCCAATTTGTGCACACCATCGAACCGAAGGGGGCGTTTATTTATTTCCAGGGAGATGAGAACCTGCGGATGCTGGCAGATGAATTAAAGAGCCAGGAGCCAGGAGTCAAGACGATTCCTTATGATGCATATGAAGGCGATGTAGCGATGCAGGTATTCGGACGGCATAACATGCAGAACATGCAGGCCGCGATGTTAGCCTGCCATTGTATCGGCGTGGCACCGGATGATTTCTACCGCGAGATAAGCACCTTCACCGGTGCCTCCAACCGTCTGGAGAAGATATGCGAGACGGAGACGAGCGTGGCATACAAAGACTTCGCTCATTCGCCGAGCAAGCTGAAAGCAACCGTGAATGCGGTACGCGAGCGCTATCCGGACAAGAAACTCATCGCCTGCATGGAGCTGCACACCTTCTCCAGTCTGATGGCAGATTTCCTGCCCCAATACAAAGACTGCATGGCGGAAGCGGATATCGCCTACGTCTATTTCAACCCGAAAGTGATTGAACACAAGCGCCTTACGCCGATTACGGCCGAGGAGGTGAAGCAGGCTTTCGGCACGGATAATATAGAGGTGTTCACCGAGAGCCTGGCGCTGCAACTTAGGCTGCAGAGCCTCGACTACAAAAATACCGCCCTACTGATGATGTCGAGCGGTACGTTTGACGGAATTAACGTGAATGAGTTTGCGGCACAGCTGCTCAACAGCTGATTAGACTCGCTTCTGATAGTGATAGCCGCCGAACTTGTTATCGTCCTTCGTGCTATCCAAGCGTTGATGCCCTCCGAGCTTATGCCGGAGGGTATTCCATATCTCGCCGGGTTCACACCAGTTGGTCCACCGCCAGAAAAGAATCAGCAGCCAGCCGAACAACATTCCTCCCAAATGCGCGAAATGCGCCACATGGTCCGCCGAGAAGCCCACTACGGAACCCAGACCGGCGAAGAGCTCGATGAGCGCATATATAATAACGAACACGCGCGCACGTATAGGAATCGGGATGAAGAGGATGAACATCGGCACATCGGGGTAGAGCCAGCCGAAGGCAAACAGGATGCCGAAGACCGCACCGGAAGCGCCGATGGTATTGAGCATATAGGCATACTGGGCAATCGCAGTCGTGCTATAGGCGCTGCTGAGGTTGGACAGCATCAACGTCCATACCAGCTCCTGGATGACGGCGGCTCCGAGACCGCAGACGATATAATAGATAGCAAAACGCCGTGCTCCCCACTCCTGCTCAATAAGCGGAGCGAACATCCATACCGCAAACATATTAAAGAATATGTGGCTGAAGTTCGCATGGAGGAACATATAGGTGAACGGTTGCCACCAATGGAACGACTGGGCGGAGACATAATGCAAGCCGCCGATATTATTCAAATCCACACCGTAACGCTGCAGCACTACGGTGAGCAAGAACATCATAAAATTGGCTATCAACAGATAGCGCGTCACTGTTGGTAAATTACGCATAACGGGTACAAAATTACTGCTTTTTTACGATATACGCATACAAAAAGTGCTCCAAATTGGCAAAAATAGTGTTTTTTTTAGGAAAAAGTGAATTTTTTTTGCAAAAATATTTGTTATATAAAGAATTTTTAGTAATTTTGCAGACGTATTCCGAGATAGGAACCAAAAGTTCACTTTATTAATAATCTTAAAAACACATTATTATGAACAAATTAGCACTTATCGAAGCAGCTGCAAAGAAGGCTCAAGTATCCAAAGCTGAGGCAGCAAAAGTTATTGACGCAGCTCTTGAGGCAGCTGTAGAGGCAGTTAAGAAAGGCGAAGGCGTACAGTTAATCGGTTACGCTAGTCTCTCTATCGCTCATAAGGCAGCTCGCAAAGCTAAAAACCCGCGCACCGGCGCTATCATCAACATTCCTGCAAAGAAGGTTGTTCGCATCAAACCGGGTTCGAAATTTGCTCTCTAATTAGCAATGTAACTTCACAAACGAGTTGCTCAATTTGCGGGCAACTCGTTTTGTGTCTTTTATTTTTATAGGTATTAGTCATGTTAAATATTATTCTATTTGGCGCCCCCGGTAGTGGTAAGGGCACGCAATCGGAATTACTGGTTAACCACTATGGTCTGCAGCATCTGTCCACGGGCGAGGTGTTGCGCGCCGAAATAGCAAAAGGAACCGAGCTGGGCAAGCAGATAGATGCACTCATCTCCGTCGGAAACCTTGTGCCGGACGAGATGATGCTGCATCTGATTGAGAACTACATCGCCAACCAGCCCAAGCATAGCAAAGGCACTATTTTTGACGGTTTCCCGCGTACCGTTCCGCAGGCAGTAGCATTTACGGCGCTGCTCAAGAAATACCACATGGACGCGATTATGATCGACCTGATGGTGGATGAGCAACTCCTTATACAGCGCCTCATTGAGCGCGGCAAGGTAAGCGGACGGGCGGATGATACGCTCAATACTATTCGCCACCGAATAGCCGTCTATCATGATCAGACGGAGCCGATAGCGCATTATTATCTGCGGCACGGAAACTATTTTGCAGTGAACGGCAACTATGAAATGAAAGATGTCTTCCTGCAAATCAAGCGTATCGTAGACAGAGAAGGAAAGAAGTAATAGGTTATAGATATGCCAAGCAATTTTATCGATTACGTCAAGATTTATTGCCGCTCGGGTAAGGGCGGCGCCGGTTGTATGCACCTTCATCGAGCCAAATACCTGCCCAAGGGCGGTCCTGACGGCGGTGACGGCGGCAAAGGCGGGTCGATAATATTGCACGGCAACCGCAATCTGTGGACCCTGCTGCATCTCAAATATCAGAAGCATGTGATGGCCACAGACGGCGGCAAAGGCGGCCAGAGCCGCTCCTTCGGCAAAGACGGAGAGGACAAGATTATCGAAGTGCCATGCGGCACCGTGGTCTATGACGGCGAGACGGGCGAGTTCATATGCGAAGTGAAGGAGCATGACGAACGCGTGACGCTGCTCAAAGGCGGTCGAGGCGGATTAGGCAACTGGCATTTCCGCACCGCCACCAACCAGGCTCCGCGCTATGCGCAACCCGGCGAACCGGCACAAGAGCGGACCGTAATCATGCAACTCAAAGTGCTGGCGGATGTCGGACTGGTAGGATTCCCGAATGCCGGCAAGTCAACGCTGCTGAGCGTGGTATCGGCGGCGAAACCGGAGATAGCCGACTACCCCTTCACCACCCTCACGCCGCAATTGGGCATCGTCTCATACCGCGACGGTCGGTCGTTCTGCATGGCGGACATCCCCGGTATCATCGAGGGCGCCAGTGAAGGCAAAGGTCTTGGTCTGCGATTCCTGCGCCATATAGAGCGCAATGCGGTACTGCTATTCATGGTGCCGGCCACGAGCGAAGACATCAAGGCAGAATACCATATTCTGCTGCATGAACTGGAGCAATACAACCCCGAGCTGCTGACCAAAGCACGTATTCTGGCAATCAGTAAGACGGATGTTCCGCGCGTGGACGAAGAAGGCAACGAACTGCCGGCACCGGACTGCGACGCTCTGAGCCGGGAACTGGACATACCGGTAGTGGCCATATCGTCACTCACAGGGCAGGGCATTGACGAACTCAAAGACGCGCTGTGGGTGGAACTGAACAAAGAACAAAACCAAGTCATCGAAATCAGTCACGCGCCGATAGACGTGAAAATCATTGATGAAATGAGTGCTTCGCTCGATGACGAGATGACGGATGAAGAGGAGCATACCATCTACCTCAACGAAGTGGAGGAAGAATGGGACCTCAATAAATACAAAGGTATCGGATGGGATGAGTGAACGAGTGAATGTGTGAACGAGTGAATGAATGAAAGGGACGTGGTACGATAGGATGATTGAATGGCGGGAACGCCATCTGAGCGAGAAGCATCTGGTTCTCCTCCTTTCGTTCTTTGTAGGTGCTTTCTCGGCAGCCGCAGCGGCATTGCTTAAATCGCTGATTCATTTCATCCAGTGGTTCGTAGAGAACCAGCTGATTGCAGGCGAACACACATGGTGGTACCTCATCACGCCGTTCATCGGCATCACGCTTGCGGCATTGTTTGTCAAATATATCGTGCGGGACGATATCTCGCATGGTATCACGAAGATTCTATACGCCATCTCTCAGCGGAAGTCTATCATCAAAGCGCATAACATGTGGAGCTCGGTGGTGGGTTCCGGTCTAACTATCGGTTTCGGCGGTTCGGTCGGAGCAGAGGCGCCGATAGTGCTCACCGGTGCCGCTATCGGTTCCAACTTGGCGAAAGCCTTCCGCCTTGACCAGAAGACGATGATGCTGATGATAGGCTGCGGTGCGGCCGGCGCCATCGGCGGTATCTTCAAAGCGCCTATCGCCGGTCTGGTCTTCACGCTGGAAGTGCTGATGATGGACCTGACGATGACCTCCGTAGCGCCGCTGCTCATCTCTTCCGTCACGGCCACTGCCCTCTCCTATATCCTCACAGGCACCGACCCGATGTTCCCGCTCGATGCCACCGAGCCGTTCCTTGTCCAGCGCATCCCGTGGTATCTCGTCTTAGGTGCTATTTGCGGACTGGTCAGCCTCTATTTCACACGCGGCATGAATGCATTGGAGCAGTGGATGAAGCACAATATCGGCAATATGTGGCTCAAACTGCTGGTGGGAGGCGGCGTGCTGAGTATGCTCATCTTCCTCTTCCCGCCGCTCTATGGTGAAGGATATAATGTGATTCGCCAGCTCATCAATGGAGATAGCCTCAGCGCCCTCCAAAACAGCCCGTTTGAGCAATATCTGGCTGCAAACCCGCAACTCATTCTCATCGGCTATTTCATCGCTATCATCTTTGTGAAAATCGTAGCGAGTGTGGCAACGAACGGCGCAGGCGGCGTCGGAGGTATCTTTGCGCCTTCGCTCTTCATGGGAGCCATAGTGGGCTTTGTGACGGCACGACTGATGAACATGACGGGTCTCGCAGTGCCGGAAAGCAATTTTGCCTTAGTAGGCATGGCAGGCCTCATGTCCGGGGTCATGCATGCTCCGCTGACAGGCATCTTCCTCATTGCCGAACTGACCGGCGGTTATCACCTGTTCATGCCACTGATGATAGTGAGCGTCATCTCCTATCTGACCATCATGCTCTTCGAACCGCACTCGCTGTACGCCATGCGTCTGGCACAGAAAGGCGAACTACTCACCCATAACAAAGATCGTAATGTGCTGACACTATTGAAGATGGATAGCGTACTGGAGACTGATTTCGTCACCGTCTTTCCGGAAATGACATTAGGCGAACTGGTAAAAGTGATTTCAGAAAGTCATCGCAATATCTTCCCCGTCATCGACCGTGAAGGGCATCTCAAAGGCATCCTGCTATTGGACGAGGTGCGGAATATTATGTTCCAGCCGCGTTTGTATAAACGCTTCACCGTCAGCCAGTTAATGACTTCTCCGATGGCCATCCTACACTTTGACCTGCCGATGGAGAAAGTGATGGAGATATTTGAAGATACCGGCGCATGGAATCTGCCGGTGGTGGACCAAGACCGTCGGTACTTGGGCTTCGTCTCTAAATCGAAGATTTTCAATTCATACAGACATGTCCTCGTGCATTTCAGCGAGGAGTGATTTGCATTGCTTTAGCAAAGCCGTGGCCTCCGCAGCCATGCGCTTGTATTCCTCCATACTGATAGCCTCCGCCTGCTCTAACTGCGTGATGATGGCTTCGGCTTTCTGAATCGATTCATCGTATGTCATAGTTGAGAGAATTAACTACTGATTGCTCTTCTTTCGCACATGTTTGCTGCGAGGCAAAGATACCCCGGAACAACCTACGACCGATATGCACACGGTTACTATATTGTTCATAGGTTTCGGTTTCAAAATGGATGTCATGCAGCGCATAACTCCTTGGCGAAATATTAATATATGTAAATAAGGGTATGAGATTTTCACGAAAATCCACTCCTTCTTTGCCTGCAAAACGCTCAATATTGATTTGTTCCGGGAATAGCACCATTATACCTTTCTTTCTACAGCGCTCAGCCAAAGGACGAACGATGGTATCCAGACATTCGGAGACATGCGACAGATCGAAATCCTGATAGTTTGATTCCCCTATGCGTCGTACCGGACGCAATTGCAACTGATTTATCGGCACATCTGCAAACAAGGTATCAAAGTCCACCAGTTCATCCACATTATCCTTATTCATCGTATAGTTGACACGAATGTCTAAAGACGGGAAAGTCTCTTTAACTTTTCGAATGGATTGCAGTACCTCCAGGAAAGCATCATAATCGGATGTAGTCCCCATCAAGTTCTGATATGTCTCGCGATGAATACCATGCAGCGAAATCGTTAATTCGTTCAAACCGGCTTTCGCCAATTCGTACAAGCGATTGTATGTCAACAAGACCGCATTACTGGTCATTGCTATGTACGGTACACCATACTGCTTACCGAGACGAATCAGGTGCAAAGAACCTTCCATATCCAAACTCGGCTCTGCGCCGCAACCTATTTGAAGTTTCAATGATCGCTTGAAAACAGATTGCGCCACATGCTCTATTTGCTCCTTCGTCATACGCCCACGGCGTTTCGCACGCTCATCCGGATTACTGAAATAGCACATCCTGCATCGGTAGTTACACGCCAATATAGGATCCACGAAAACACCGAGATAGCGTCTATGCAACACATGCATTAACCATATAGCGGCTAATTTCATACGGCTACCACCCAGATGAGAGAATTGGCGTAATGTGGTATAAATATTTATCATTGTCCTTTCCCGCGAATTAATACACCCAGCGTGTAGAATAGTATCTTGGCATCGAGGCGCAGCGACATATTCTCGACATACACAATGTCATAGTGCAAGCGCTCGACCATTTTATCCATCGTGTCGGTATATCCTACACGTATCGGTCCCCAACTGGTCAGGCCCGGACGAACCTTATAAATCAGGCAGTAATACGGCGCCTCTTTCATGATTTGGTCAATGAAATACTGCCGCTCAGGACGAGGACCTACTATCGACATATCGCCACGCAGTATATTCCATAACTGCGGCAGTTCATCCAGACGATATTTACGCAGCCAGTGCCCGACCTTAGTGATACGAGGGTCGTCATCCAGCGTCAAACGCGGCTGTCCGTCTTCCTCCGCATTATCAATCATCGTACGGAACTTATAAATCTTAAACGGCAGTCCGAACTGGCCTATACGCTCCTGACTATACACGGCAGGTCCCTTCGATGTACACCGCACTGCCAAGGCGATACCTGCCATTAGTGGCGAAAGAATGACCATCCCGGCAGCGGAAGCCACCACATCGAACGCACGTTTGATGCAGAGCTCGGAGTCGAGCATGTTAAACTCCGTAATCTGTATCAGTGACGGCCTATCGAGGTCGCCGATACGCGCCGAACCAGTCAGCATGTCGTACACACGCGGAACCATACTAATCTCGCACGACAGCGGATACAGGCGCGCAATAAGCGTATATAAATCGCGATCGGACGTGTTCTTGGGTAAGTCTAATATCACTTCGTCCTGTTCGCCGGCGACCAGTTTCTTCGCCTCAGCCATCGAATGCACCACTTTTGTCCGCATGATACCACGGCGGCGTGTGAGCAATGTGATAGTAAGACGCGGAATATAACTGATGACAAACTGCAGGCAGAATAATACGGCTAAGGTTACTATATAGCGGTGGTAGTCCTCCGTCGGGTCATCGATGATGATTCCAAAGAAGAACACAAATGAGATGATTGCCGCCGAGATGAATGTACGCGCAAACTCGCGCCACAACGGCTTCTGAAACGGCCGCAGATAGTATCCAGACAAATAATAAACTATTAAGCAGAAAACGGGGTATATAATCAGCGGCGGCCAGAAATTGAAAGCGGGTATCAATACATCCGACAAGGCTTCAATTTGCCTGTCGTATACAATCCATCGGAAGGCGAGAAAGCACAGCCACACCAGTTCACTACTGATGAGGTCTGCTATTATATACCATAATTGTTGTTTGCGTCGTAAGGTCATGAACGAATGATTTTAAAGCTGCCGTCGGCATTGATTTTGATGATGGAACTCGGTTCGTGCGGCGTCTCGTCTTCTCTGCGGAATCGGCAACAATAATCAGCCCGGCTCAAAACTGTATCACTAATCTCTCTGAAAAAATGAGGTGTCGGTTCACCGCTGATATTGGCAGAGGTGGATACAATCGGATGACACAGTTGCGCGCAGAGAGCCTTACTGAACGCCTCGCCGGTGATACGTATTCCGATGCTTCCGTCCTCTGCAACCAGGTTTGGCGCGAGATTACGGGCACTCGGATAAATAATCGTCAGCGGGCGGAGAGCCTCCTCGGGCGAGTCTTCATTGATTGCCAGCAACAGCTCCGCTGCTTCCGGCACATCCACATAATAGTCCAGCTTAGCCGGGGAATCGAGCAGCACCAGCATTGATTTGGAGTCCTCGCGTTGCTTGAGTGCATAAATGCGATGCACAGCCTCTTCATTGGTCGCATCGCACCCTATCCCCCATACCGTATCGGTGGGATAGACGATAATTCCACCGCTTCGCAACACACGAAGCGCCGCCTGCAAATCTTCCTTATCGTATCGATTGTTTTCCGTCATTTTTAGGGTCTCAAATGCGTGCGAGTTCTAATCAGCGAGTGCAAAGGTACTGCTTTTTCTTGAAATTGACAAACTAATTAGACAATTTTAAGAATTTTTCTTAAAAAATGCACCCTACGCTTGCACAATTGCAAAAATTGTAGTACTTTTGTAGTCGGTTTAGTAACGAACAATTAAAAATTCAAAACATATACTACAATGAAAGAGTTAGATTTAACCAAGTATGGCATTACGGGCGCAACCGTAATCGCACACAATCCGTCCTATGAGTTCCTGTTTGCAGAGGAGACCAAACCAGAGCTTACCGGCTATGCAAAAGGTCAGAACACCGAGCTCGACGCGGTGAACGTAATGACCGGAATCTACACCGGCCGTTCGCCTAAGGACAAATACATCGTGATGGATAAGAACTCGAAGGACACCGTTTGGTGGACCACCGAGGGTTACAAGAACGACAACCACCCGATGTCCGAGGAAGTTTGGGCAAAAGTGAAAGAGTTGGCTGTCAAGGAATTGTGCAACAAGAATCTCTATGTAGTGGATGCATTCTGCGGTGCCAACAAAGACACCCGTATGGCTGTTCGCTTCATCGTAGAGGTTGCATGGCAGGCACACTTTGTAAAGAACATGTTCATTCAACCGAGCGAAGAGGAGCTGGCTAACTTCGAGCCGGACTTCGTAATCTACAATGCATCGCTGGCAAAGGTAGAGAACTACAAAGAACTCGGCCTGAACAGCGAGACATGTGTTGCCTTCAACACCACGAGCCGTGAGCAGGTTATCCTCAACACCTGGTATGGCGGTGAGATGAAGAAAGGTATGTTCTCTATGATGAACTACTATCTGCCGCTGAAGGGCATCGCTTCGATGCACTGCTCCGCGAACACGGATATGGAGGGCAAGAACACTGCTATCTTCTTCGGCCTCTCCGGTACCGGTAAGACCACCCTTTCCACCGACCCGAAACGTCTGCTCATCGGTGATGACGAGCACGGATGGGACGACCAGGGTGTGTTCAACTTCGAGGGTGGTTGCTATGCAAAGGTTATCAACCTCGACAAAGAGAGCGAGCCGGACATCTACGCTGCTATCCGCCGCAATGCGCTCCTTGAGAACGTAACCGTGGATGCTAAGGGCAAAATCGATTTCGCCGACAAGAGCGTGACCGAGAACACCCGCGTAAGCTATCCTATCAACCATATCGTGGATGCTAAGGGCAAAATCGATTTCGCCGACAAGAGCGTGACCGAGAACACCCGCGTAAGCTATCCTATCAACCATATCGAGAAGATTGTTCGTCCTATCTCTGCAGGTCCTGCAGCGAAGAATGTGATCTTCCTCTCCGCTGACGCCTTTGGCGTGCTGCCTCCTGTTTCTATCCTGACTCCGGAGCAGACCAAGTATTACTTCCTCAGCGGCTTCACCGCTAAGCTGGCAGGTACAGAGCGCGGTATCACAGAGCCGACGCCGACCTTCTCCGCTTGTTTCGGTCAGGCCTTCCTTGAGTTGCACCCGACCAAGTATGCTGAGGAGCTGGTTAAGAAGATGGAGAAGAGCGGTGCGAAAGCATACCTCGTTAACACCGGCTGGAACGGTACCGGCAAACGTATCTCGATTCGCGACACCCGCGGTATCATCGATGCTATTCTCGGTGGCGACATCCTGACCGCTCCGACGAAGAAGATCCCGTACTTCAACTTCGAGGTTCCGACGGCTCTGCCGGGCGTAGATCCTGCTATCCTCGATCCTCGCGACACCTACAAGGACGCTGCTGAGTGGGAAGCTAAGGCAAAAGATCTGGCTGCACGCTTCATCAAGAACTTCGACAAGTATACGACCAACGCAGCAGGCAAGGCACTTGTGGCTGCCGGTCCGCAGTTATAAGAAACGATACTGTGTACAAAAAAGGGGAGCGAGATGCTCCCTTTTTTTTGTTTCGTTGTGTCCTTTATGCGGTCCGCTGCTTGACGCAGTCAGCGATGAAGTGTGCTATCTGCGTAGGTTCCAAGCCGGTGACGTTGAGCACAAGGTCATAGTTACGTGCATCATAACGGCTCTTACCGCTGAAGTTCTTCGTGAAGATCTCGCGAGCCTCATCCACCTTGTTAATCAGCAGGTCTGCGCTCCCTTCGTTAATATTCAGACGCCGAGCCACCTTGTCACGGCGGAAGGTCTTGTCAGCTATGAGAAATACCTTGAAGGCATAGGGGTTCTCACGGAAGATATGGAAGCCCGTACGGCCCAAGATGACGCATGACTCCTGCTCCGCCAGCGAACGGACGATGAACTCCTCGTCCTGATAGAGCTTCATGGATGGCAGTTCCTCCACCCACCAGGGTTTCTTCTGCGCCTTGAGTGCGTCTATCTGCTCCGAACTGAGGTTGTAGCGGTCCTCGAGTTGCTCGAGTAATTGCTTGTCATACAATTTAACCCCGAGTAGCTGCGCCAGCTCGGTGGCAATCTTACGGCCGCCTGTTCCGAACTCACGGCCGATGGTTACAATAAACTTATTTGCCATATGATTTATGTTTTTATAGTTGCTATTTATTCCATTTCCTTCCGGTGATGTCATAATGCTCACCATTGTGGATGATGAGCAGATGCCCGTTGCGAAGGATTTTGGTGGCTTTGGCGTTGACTTTGGCTTTGTCTTTGAGCCCGCAGGCCGGTCTTTCTACTTTCTACTTTCTACTTTCTACAAGTACTCCCTGCACAGTGTACACCTTGCCATCCCGGAGGATGAAGAGCTGTCCGTCGATGAGGAGCTTAACGGCTTTGGCATTGGCATCGGCATTGACATCCTCGATGCCTTCGGGGCGTGCAGGCTCGTTAGCCAGATAAACCGTGAATTGCGGGATATCATCGTTGTTTCGAACGAGGATAGGTCCCATGACATATGCCACGGCGTTCTGCTCATCCCATCCGACGGTGAGGTCAGCGTCGATGAGTTGGAAATAGTTGTATGCGTCCACCTTTCCGTTCCGCCACGAGATATCGGTCATCAGATACGATTCGTTAGGACTCATATGGACGATATCGTAGGTACCGGCTATCTCGGAGTTATTGAACTCGAGCGATATGAACTGCGTGCTGTCTTCGCTAAAGCCGGCAATGCGCCATGTGCCTATGCCCGGCTCGAGATTGAGATGGCGCATATCGAGGTTGCCCGTACGCGTCTTGGCGGGCACGAAATACGAGAGATGGAAAGCATACTCGACGTTGTTGTAGCACAAGGCGGTACCGGTGATGACCGTTCCGAACTCCGTTGGCAGCACCGTTACCGTAGCCGAATATATCTCCAGACGTTGCGGTTTCGCAGTAGAATAATCGGTGATGAATCCTGAGTTACCTGTTTTGAGCCCTACGGTATAGGTGCCGTAGATATCGGCATCCTCGGAGCTTGCCGAGAGAGCGAAATTGACCGCATAGTTCTGCGTGGAAGCCTCAAACTGGAATACACCCGATATGCCGTACAGATTATCGGTATTGATATACAGATTCTTGGCAATAATGGTTTCTTGATCCAATGGTTTGGGCGCCTCGTAGAACGCGCGGACGTGATATACATTGGAATTGGAAGCAGCGAGATAGGCGTCTATCTTAAGCGTATCGTCGGTACCCTGGGTGATATCTATATCCGCCTGGCGGATGGAGAGCATACCATCCTTAACGCGCATCTTACGGAGATAGGTGGCGGCGGTATCGATGGTCGCCTCTGTATAATGGCCTACCCACGAGTCGCCCTGGGTGATGGGCGTCAGCATGAAGGAATACACTTGGTTATCACCGGAGAAGTGCCATTGGCCGTCGTACTCGGCTTTCAGGGATTGCGGGAAGGTGACGGTAAGCGTATCGCCCTTGGAACCCGGGAAGACATCATAGTTGAAATTGATGGTATTCCCCAATATATCCAGGCATGAACCGAAGAGGTGCTCATTGTTCTGCTCGTCCACTATATAGGTGAGGTTGGCGTCCACAATCCACGTGACATACATTCCTGGATCGTTGAGCTGATAAAAGCAATTACCTTGGTTCATATCATCCCATGTGTAGGACTTGTTGGGCGTGAGGGTGTTGCCCGTCGCGGATCCGGCATTATACAGATACAGGTTGATGTAGAATCTTTCCTCCGGACTATGGTTGCCGTACATCTTTATAACTCTATCTGTACTATGGGGGTTAACATCAAAATAGTCGATCGGCACGTTATAGGTTGTTCCGGGCTTCCACTTGGCATAGAGGGTAACGGGTCCTTTGTTGTCTTCGGTAACGGTTATGCTATCTTGATTGGCATACACCACCGGTCCGTCGGGCGACAAAGCCCAACCCGAGATGGAATACCCGTCGCGCGAGAAGGCGTTTTTCCTCAGAGTGCCTTCGCCGTCAATCGTCTGGTCGTTCATCGTGCCGAAACCGCCGTTGGCGTTGAAGGTGATGATTGTGCGGTAAACCAACGTGGTATCTACGCTGATGCTCTTGAAGGCGCCCCACTCATACAGGCCGCTCTTGGCATCACCGCTGGCTGTGACGAAGGTCATCATCATATAGCGCGTTTTGGTCTGCTCCACTCTGCCGTTACGGTTATCAAAGTCGAAGCTGATGGTCTGATTGGCTGTGTAATACGCCGCGCCATCTTGGTGCTGGTTGACGAAAGCCGGCAGCAAGAGGTTGTCTTTGCCGGTTTGCGAGTCATGGTGATTGGAGAAATCGACCTCCAGTTCCTTGGTGGCGTCGTAGGCGTTCATCAGTCCGTAGAGGCATGTGGAAGAGTGATGCTTGGTGCTCACGCTGCCGACCTGGAATGTCCAGTCGAGCTTGATATAAGCGTATGCGGGCGCCACGAGGTCGTTGCGATAGGTAGAGAAGATACCCATCTTGCTGCTGGTCGGGCTTTCGCCGGCATAGCGGAAGCCGAGGCCGTCATTGTCCTGCCAGCTGGTTATAGTGCCCGGCCATTTGGTGTTGTCCAGCTCCTCATAGCTAACCGATGCATAGCGGCTTGTGCTGCAGGCCATGCTGTTCCATTCGAGCTGCGTCCACGGACCTTCTTGCTTCCCTTGCTTCCACTCTTTCCATACGGCATAGAGGGTTACAGGACCTTTGTCCTCCGCCGTAGCCGTCATCTCCGCCTTATCGGCATAGACCACCTCTCCGTCCGGCGTCAATGCCCAGCCGGCGAAGATATAATCCTCGCGATTGAAAGCATTCCTCGGCAAGGTGGCGTTGTCATCAAACGTCAGGCTCGCCATCGTGCCCGTACCGCCGTTGGCATCAAAGGTGATTATCTTTCGGTAGGACCATACGGTATCGAGTGTGACCGTCCTGAAATAGCCAATCTCGTCCAAGCCGGT
Source organism: uncultured Bacteroidales bacterium (assembly GCA_900317345.1). GTDB lineage: Bacteria > Bacteroidota > Bacteroidia > Bacteroidales > Paludibacteraceae > Colicola. Next base: position 19,472 of record ONGK01000032.1, read on the forward strand.
TTTGCCGTCCGAGCTGGCCATCACATGGGTGAGCATGATATAGCGTGTCTTGGTCTGCTGTTCGCTTCCATCGCGGTTATCAAAGTCGAAGGTGATGGTTTTTTCGTCAGACAGATACCCTTGGCCATCTTGATGCTCATTGACGAAGGCAGGCAGCAAGAG
>ONGK01000018.1 GCA_900317345.1 uncultured Bacteroidales bacterium
CACGAGAACACCGCGTATTTCGTTCAGAAGATGAAAGCCGCAGGCTTTGACATCAAACCTACGCAATCTGCCATCTGTGCGGTTATGCTGTATGACGCACGGCTGAGCCAGGAGTTCGCAGCGGCGCTGCAGGAAGAAGGAATATACGTCACTGGCTTCTATTATCCCGTTGTTCCGAAAGGACAGGCGCGTATACGCGTGCAGGTTTCTGCGGCTCACACGCGCGAACAATTAGACAAGTGTATTGCAGCCTTCACAAAGATTGGCACGAAACTTGCTGTATTGAAATAAGATGAAAGCATTAGTTAAGAAATATGCGAAGCCGGGTATCTGGATGGAAGACGTCCCGATGCCGGAAGTAGGCGTGAATGATGTGCTCATCAAAGTGACCAAAGCCGCTATCTGCGGTACGGACTTGCACATGTACAAATGGGATGCATGGTCCCAGACGCACTGCAAACCGCCTTACACGATGGGGCATGAGTTTGTGGGCGTTGTGGCAGATATAGGCGAAGGTGTGCGCAATTTCACCATCGGTGAACGCGTCACTGCCGAAGGACACATCGTCTGTGGTCATTGCCGGAACTGCCGCCGCGGTATGGGGCATGTCTGCGAGAACACTATTTCCGTAGGTATCATGGGTAAAGATGGCTGTTTCGCCGAGTATGTGACGATACCGGAATCCAATGTAGTGAAGTTGCACCCGTCCATCCCTGACGATTTTGCCGCTATCATGGACCCGTTTGGCAACGCTACACATACGGCTCTCGCCTTCCCGTTACTGGGTGAAGATGTGCTGATTACTGGCGCAGGCCTCATCGGAACGATGGCTGCAGGCATATGCCGTTTTGCAGGCGCGAAGAATATCGTCGTGACGGATATCAACCCCTTGCGTCTGGAGATAGCCAAGAAAATGGGTGCCACAATGACGGTTGACGGTTCCAAAGGCGAGACAATCGCCGATGCCATGTTCCAACTCGGAATACGCGGCTTTGATGTCGGTCTGGAGATGTCCGGTGCACCTGCAGCGTTCAATGACATGATTGCCCATATGTACAAGGGAGCGAACATTGCGCAGCTGGGAATATTGCCGTCCGAGACAAAGGTGAACTGGTCTGATGTCATCTTCAACGCCCTGACAATCAAAGGAATAACAGGACGCCGGATGTGGGAGACCTGGTATCAGATGGAGCAGATGCTCCTCGGCGGTCTGGACCTCAGCCCGGTTATCACACACCGTTTTGCCTTCGATGATTTCCAAAAAGGCTTCGACGTTATGGTAAGCGGCCAATGCGGAAAAGTACTGTTAGAATGGTAAAAAGTCTGTTTTTTCATAGTGTACATGAAATAAAAGCAGTACTTTTGCAGCGATTTTTTTGGAGTAATTAACAAAAATACAAACAATTATGAAAAAAACTTTACTCAGCGCTCTGTTGCTGATAAGCAGCATCGCAATGTGTTCAGCTTTTACCCGCGAGGGACTGACTGAATACAAGTTAGACAACGGCCTGACGGTTATGTTGTGGGAAGACCACGACCAGCCGGATGTAACGGGCTATGTAGTGGTTCGCGCCGGAGCAGTAGATGAACCGGCAGAGTACACAGGTCTGGCTCACTATCTGGAGCATATGCTCTTCAAAGGAACGCAGCGAATCGGTGCACTGGATTGGGAGAAAGAGAAACCAATCTATGATTCGATTATTGCGCTTTACGACCAGTATAGCGAGGCTACCGACCCGAAGGTACGCGAGCAGTTGGCTACGCAAATCAACGAGTGCTCCATGCGCGAGGCAAAGATCTCCTCGACCGAGGATTTCTTCAACATGCTCGACCTCATCGGTGCAGAGGGTGTGAACGCCTATACATCGTATGATTTGACGGCTTACCACAACTCGTTCCCTGCAGCTGAGATGTACCGCTGGCTCACCATTTTCTCCGACCGTCTTATCAACCCGGTCTTCCGTACATTCCAGGCGGAGCTGGAGAACGTGTTCGAGGAGTATAACATGTACGCCAACGAGCCGTCATCTCAGGTTCAGAAGCAACTGATGGAGGATATCTACAAAGGTAGCCCGTACGAGCGTGACGTCATCGGTCTTCCCGAGCACCTCAAGAACCCGCGTCTGAGCAAACTCATTGAGTTCTACAACACATGGTATGTGCCTAATAACATGGCACTTATCATCGTTGGCGACTTCGATACGGAGATTACCAAGCCGATGATTGAAGAGACCTTCTCTCGTCTGCAACCGAGAGAGTTGCCCGCTCGTCCGAGTTATCCGGAGGTTCAGCTCACCGGCAAGAAGCACTACAACCTCGGTTACAACCCGCAGGTGGCATGGGTTTATCCGGGCGTGAAAGAAGGCGATCCGGACCAAGATGCACTGGAATTCGTTTGCGCATTGTTGTACAACGGCCAGATTGGTCTGTTGGATAACATCAACACCAAGGGTGATGTGCAGTTTGCAGGTGTGTTCAATGACTCGCGCCGTAACTCCGGCCGTCTCATCATCGAGGCAGTTCCGTACTACGATGCCAACCGTCAGATGTTCGATGACGACAAGACCACAGAGAACATAATCATGCGCGAAGTGGACAAAATCAAGAACGGACAAATCGACGATGAGCTTATCGCGAATGTGAAGCGTATGTACGCGCAGAGCTACAAGATGACGAACGAGAACCCCTCGTATAAGATGAGCGCTCTGGTTGACGCGTTTACTTATGGCAAACCGACGGATGATATCTTCACGGCAAACGAGAAGATTCAGGCTCTTACTAAAGAGGAAATCGCGCGTGTAGCGAAGAAATACTTCGGCGCAAACCATATGATGATTTCCTTCGACGAGGATACCAAATCGCAGAAGCCGAAGACCCTTCCGAAGCCGAATATCAAGCCGCTTGATCCGGTGAAAGATGCACACACGGCTTACTCTGAGATGTTCCAGAAACTGCCGAAGGGCGAACTCAAGCAGACCTTCAACGACTTCAACAGTGTGAAAGTCAGCTCGTTAGGCCAGAACGTGAAACTGCACTATACGCCGAATAGCAAGAATGATATCTTCACGCTCACGCTGCGTTACGGTGTAGGCGAGCATGAGATGCCGATGCTGCCATATGCAACCGCATTGATGAACGATGCCGGTATCATGGGCAGCCCTGCTACCGAAGGTAAGGACTTCAAGAAACAGATTGCCGAACTTGGTGCAGCTGTCTCCTATGGTTGCAGCGATTCGTACTTCACTGTTTCTATCTCCGGCGAGGATGAGAATATCGACAAAATCATGAACCTCGTGAACCGTCAGTTGCTCATGCCGTACCTGGAGGACAAGCAGTTGTCGAATGTGAAGGGTACTGTGTTCTTTGATCGCTATAGCCGTCAGAAACGTACTGCTGTGCAGAAATCTGCCCTTATGCAGTATGCGATGTACGGCAAGAAATCCGCATATCTGGACGAAGTGCCGTTTGCCGATATCTGGAGCCTTGACGGCGTACAGGTTCAGCGTCTCATCGCTTCGGCACGTACGTTCGCATTGGATGTATTCTACTGCGGAACACTGCCGGAGGATAAACTGGTGGCAGAACTGCCGCTGACAGAAGGAATGAAACCGTCTAACTCGCCGTTCATCCAGGACCGCGTGTCGTACACCAAACCGACCGTGCTCTTCCTGCCGAATAGCAGTGTACAGCAGGCTGACCTGTACTTCTACATCAACGGCCGTCCGTACGATATCTCGTCTGACGTAGCTTCGGATGCCTTCAACCAGTATATGTCTGGTGGCTTCACGGGTATTATCATGAACGAGATTCGTGTAAAACGCTCTATGGCGTACAGCGCATATGGTGTGGATGCTACTCCGTCGCTCCCGGGTAAGGATTGCTACTTCATCGGTTATGTAGGTACGCAGAGCGACAAGGTGGTGGATGCTATCGATGTGTATATGGATATCCTCAAAGATATGCCGGCTGACTCAACCAACATCGACGCTCTCCGTGCCGCTCTTAAGCAGGCTGCGCAGACCGCTAAACCGTCGATGCGTGGCAAGGCAGCAACCTTCGAGCACTGGCAGCGTCTCGGTTACAATGATGACCCATCCAAGGTTAATGCAGCGGCTATCGATGCCGTGCAGTTCAACGATATCGAGAAGTTCTATAAGGAAAATATCCAGGGCAAACCGGTTACTATTGTCCTTATGGGCGACCCGAAGAAGATTAACCTGAAGGCTATCGAGGCAAAGATGGGCTGCAAGGTAACCAAACTGTCGCCGGCGAAACTCTTCAACTCCACGCAGGAGTTAATGGATGCCGTAATGTAAGATGGCGGATAACCAATTACAAATGACAAATGACCAAAGTTCACGGACTCACCGCAGTGGGTTCGTGAACATCGTTGGTAACCCCAATGTGGGCAAATCAACGCTGATGAACGCGTTGGTGGGTGAGCGCTTGTCGATTATCACGTCGAAGGCACAAACCACCCGCCATCGAATTCTGGGAATAGTGAATGGAGAGGACTTCCAGATGGTCTATTCAGACACGCCGGGAGTCCTTTCTCCGAACTATCGCCTCCAGGAGAAGATGCTGGAGTTTTCGCGTTCTGCCCTCGTAGATGCCGATGTGTTGCTCTATGTCACGGAGCCGCAGGATACCATCGACCGCAATCCCGATTTCATTGACAAAGTCAAGAAGATGGCGGCCGCGGGCACACGCGTGTTCCTTATAATTAACAAGATAGACCTCACAACGCAGGAAACCCTTGACAGCCTCGTCGCTTTCTGGCAGGCACAACTGCCTGAAGCGGAGATATTTCCTATCTCTGCGCAGGAGCGTTTCGGCATTGAGCAACTCTTTGAAGCCATCAAAAATGCGCTGCCTGAAGGACCTGCTTTCTTCCCCAAAGACCAGTTGACGGACAAGTCCGAGCGTTTCTTTGTTAACGAAATCATCCGCGAGAAGATTCTTCTCAACTACGACAAGGAAATACCGTACTCCGTGGAGGTAGAGGTCGAGTCATTCCAGGAATCCGACGATCTCATCCGTATCTCCGCTGTTATCTATTGCGAACGCGATAGCCAAAAGGGCATCATCATCGGCAAAGCCGGTTCTGCGCTTAAGAGAGTAGGGATGCAGGCACGCAAAGATATCGAGGAGTTCTTCCAAAAGAAAGTCTTCCTGCAGCTCTTTGTCAAGGTGGACCGCGACTGGCGCTCCTCTACCGGCCGACTCAAGCACTACGGCTACGACCTGACATGACACGCCGCATGGAATAAACGGGTGTTAAGCCTCTCGACCTGCCAATTTGGCAGGTTTTTTTGTTTGGCATAGAGTTTGTCATTTCTATGGCGAACGGCTTCGAAATCTCGAAATACCGAAATCTCGAAGTCTCGAAAAAGAATATTAACTAAAAAACTGAATATTATGAGCAAAATTATTGGAATTGACCTCGGTACCACAAACTCGTGTGTAGCCGTAATGGAGGGTAACGAACCTATCGTCATTGCTAACGCTGAAGGTAAGCGTACTACTCCTTCTGTTGTTGGATTCATCGATGGTGGCGAGCGTAAAGTAGGCGACCCTGCTAAGCGTCAAGCCATTACGAACCCGACCAAAACTATTTATTCTATCAAGCGTTTCATGGGCGAGACCTACGACCGCTTGCAGTCTGAAATCGCGCGTGTTCCTTATAAGGTAACTAAGGGCGATAACAACACTCCCCGTGTGGACATCGACGGACGTCTCTATACTCCGCAGGAGATCTCGGCTATCATCCTTCAGAAGATGAAGAAGACCGCTGAGGACTACCTCGGACAAGAGGTTACCGAAGCTGTCATCACCGTGCCGGCATACTTCAATGACTCGCAACGTCAGGCTACCAAGGAAGCCGGCGAGATCGCAGGTCTGAACGTACGTCGTATCGTCAACGAGCCTACTGCAGCTGCCCTGGCTTACGGCCTTGACAAGTCCAACAAGGATATGAAGATTGTGGTCTTCGACTGCGGTGGTGGTACCCACGATGTATCTGTGCTCGAACTCGGTGACGGTGTCTTCGAGGTAAAAGCAACCGACGGCGATACCCACCTCGGCGGTGATGACTTCGACCATCGTATCATCGATTGGCTCGTAGCCGAGTTCAAGGCTGAGAACGGCGGTGCCGACCTGAGCAAAGACCCGATGGCTATGCAGCGTCTGAAAGAGGCGGCTGAGAAAGCGAAAATCGAGCTCTCTTCGGCTACCAGCACGGAAATCAACCTGCCGTATATCATGCCGGTGAACGGTGTTCCTGCGCACCTTGTTAAGACCCTGACACGTGCGAAATTCGAGCAACTCATCGACGACCTCATCCAGCGTACTATCGCGCCGTGTAAGACCGCGCTGCAGAACGCAGGACTCTCGACATCCGATATCGACGAAATCATCCTTGTAGGTGGTTCTACACGTATCCCGGCTATCCAGGCCGCAGTAGAGAAATTCTTCGGCAAAGCGCCGTCGAAGGGCGTTAACCCGGACGAGGTTGTAGCAGTCGGTGCAGCTATCCAGGGTGGTGTCCTCACAGGCGATGTCAAAGATGTCCTCCTGCTCGATGTAACCCCGCTGAGCCTCGGTATCGAGACCATGGGTGGCGTCATGACCAAGATGATTGAGGCTAACACCACCATCCCGACCAAGAAGACCGAGACCTTCACCACAGCCGTTGATAATCAGCCTTCTGTAGAGATTAAGGTTCTCCAAGGCGAGCGTCCGATGGCTGCGCAGAACAAGCAAATCGGTATCTTCCACCTCGATGGAATCATGCCGGCACGTCGTGGCGAACCGCAGATCGAAGTAACCTTCGATATCGACGCAAACGGTATCTTGAATGTCACCGCTAAGGATAAAGCTACCGGCAAGGAGCAGAAGATTCGTATCGAAGCATCCAGCGGTCTGTCTGACGACGAGATCAAGCGAATGAAAGCCGAAGCCGAAGCTAATGCCGAAGCCGATAAGAAGGCTAAGGAGCAGGCTGACAAGCTCAACAAGGCGGACGCTACTATCTTCCAGACAGAGAAGCAGTTAGCTGAACTCGGCGATAAGATTCCGGCTGATAAGAAGGCTCCGATTGAGGAAGCACTCAAGAAACTCAAAGAGGCATATGAGAAGCGCGACGCAGATGCCTGCGAAGCAGCTAACAATGAACTCATGACTGCTTTCCAAGCCGCTTCCGCTGAGATGTACGCTGCTCAACAGCAAGCTCAGCAAGGCCAAGCCGGCCCGCAACAAGGCCCGACCAACGGTCCTACTGACAACAACGGCTCGAACAACGGTAACAACGCCGAAGACGTCGACTTCGAAGAAGTTAAGTAAAAAGTGTTGTTTTTATAGAAAAGTGGCATATGCTCTTGCATATGTCATTTTTTTGTTGTACCTTTGCACTCGCAAAGGTTAAATCATCACATACAATGAAAACAAAACTTATTACTCTCTTGGTTATCGCGATGGCAAGTGTTAATGCCATGTATGCCCAGACCTTTAACATTAAAGTTGGAGACATATATTATAAGTTTGATACGATTAATCAGACTGCTATGGCTTCTTATAGGGGGATGTCTTATTTCTATAACAATTATTCCGGCGATCTCACAATACCTGCATCAGTTACGTATAATGAGAAGTCTTATCGGGTGGTAGCCATCGATGGTTGTGCATTTTTCAATTGCCCTAATCTTACCTCCCTTTCTATGCCTAATAGCATTAAAAGCATAGGATCTAGCGCTTTCAACAACTGTTCCGGACTGACATCTATTACGATTCCGGATAGCGTTACTAGCATAGGACCGGAAGCTTTCAAATACTGTTCCGGTCTGACATCTATTACGATTCCAGATAACGTCACCCGCATTGAAGAATATACCTTTTATAATTGCTCCGGCCTAACGAGTGCGGTCATCGGCGATAGCATTACCGTCATCGGAGACTATGCTTTCGATGGCTGCTCCGCGCTGACGAGTGTTACTATCGGGAATGGCGTTACCGACATTGGAAATTATGCTTTTCAAAACTGTCCCAATATAGAGACTTTAACTCTTGGCAACAGCCTTAAGAGTATCGGATGGAAGGCTTTCTATGGTTGTACCAAACTGACGAATGTTGAGCTACCGAACAGTCTTACAACCATTAGAAAAGAGGCTTTCAGAGATTGTTCCGATCTGATAAGCATTGCTATTCCCGACAGCGTCACAATTATCGAACTAGCAGCTTTCCAAGGCTGCACCGGCTTGACGAATGTGAGCTTTGGAAAAGCTCTCTGGAGCATTGGACCAAATGCTTTTGATGGATGTATCGGTCTGACGACGGTTACGCTGCATGAGAATATCGCAGATATAGAAAATAAAGCATTTTATGGTTGCACCGGTCTGACAAGCATAACATGCGAAGCACAGACTCCTCCGGGAATGGGCGCCGATGTGTTTGGTGCGTGCGATAACTTTACGGCTTTTTATATTCCTTGTGGCACGATGCAGGAATATTATTATACAAATACATGGGTAAAATATCGTAATTTCATCAAATATCCGGCGCTGGAATACACGGTTACGGGAGAGGTGAATGATACCGAAGCAGGTAGTGTGGTTGTGCCGGCAACTGCTTGTGATAGTTTGGTTGTTACCGCGGTGCCCACGGATGATACATACATCTTTGTTCAATGGAGCGATGGAAATACCGAAAACCCGCGGTCCTTTGAATTGACGCAAGATACGACTTTTACGGCCCAGTTTGCCCGCAATGTACGGATCATTACATGGCAAAACGATGATAGTACGATTTTAAAGATTGATTCGGTAATCTATGGTCGGTATCCCACATACTATGGTCCTGTCCCGACAAAGGCGTCCACCGCAGAATTTCGGTATTTCTTTAAAGGCTGGTCGCCGGAGATAGTTCCTGCCACAGTCGATGCAACCTATACCGCAACATACGAAGCCTCCCGCATCACGTATATGATTAAGTGGTTCAATTATGACTACACCTTGCTGTCCGAGAGGTATGAGGAGTACGGACAAATACCGGAATATAAAGCAAACCCACCGACCCGACAGGCGACTGCCGAATTTACGTATACCTTCGCCGGTTGGAATCCCGAACCTGTTCCTGTAACAGGCCAGGCTCAATATGTAGCCACCTATACCGAAACGCGCAATTCGTACACGATCACGTGGATTAATTATGATGGCGTCATCATCGATCAAGATACACTGGAGTATGGACAAATGCCTGCGCATGAAGCCCCGACGAAACCGGCAACCGCACAATATACCTATACTGCGAGCTGGTCGCCTGAGATAGTGCCTGTGACCGCCGATGCAACCTATACCGTTACGCTCGATTCGATAGTCAATAAATACACCATCACCTTCATGAGTGATGAAACAGTGTTACAAAGTACGGAATACGAGTATGGCGAAACACCTGTGTATACCGGTGCAACACCCACTAAACTCGAAGATGCACAATACACATATACCTTCAAAGGCTGGGATCGTGACATCGTTGCTGTGACCGGTGATGCAACCTACACAGCCACGTTTACACCAACTATCCGCCGGTATTATGTCACATTCCTGCTTAATGATGGCACGCTGTGGAGTTACCAAGACTGGGAATATGGCGAGATGCCTACCTTTGAGGAAGATCCACCTTATGTACCTAATTGGGAAACGGAAGGAGGAGACCCACACTATATACATACTTTTATCGGTTGGCAGCCCGAATTAGTACCGGTTGTAGGCGAAGCAACCTATATTGCTACTTATTCGTCAGAGCCACGCAAGTACACCATTACCTTCTATGATGACGATAGTATTACCGTCTTATGCAAAGATGAATGGGAATATAACACAATGCCTTCCTGCGACGCACCATCGAAAGAAGATGAGCATTTTATTTACACCTTCGCGGGTTGGACTCCGGAAGTAGTGCCTGCCGAGTGGGACGCTATATATGTAGCGACCTATACCAAAACGCCCAAGAGCGAAGGCTTCGAAGATATTTCTTCCGAAGACATCGCTCCGTGCAAGGTAATGATAGATGGTAATATTTATATCCTCCGCGGGGAGAAAACCTATACCCTCCAAGGGCAGGAAGTGAAGTGATGGTTTATGTTTACTTATTAAAACCGTTCGCATTACGTTCGCATCCTGGACGTGACAGTAAGGTGCCTTTATAATCATATACCTTTCAACTACGTACCAGCATCGGTTCAAATAGCAGACCTTACACTGACCTTGCGCTGAGGTTAGGTAGATTCTTCATCTTTCGCGCCAATAAGACCTACACCCACTAAGAACCGGAGGAAGAGGTAAAATAGAACATTTTGGCTTGTCGGTATTATCTCGGAGTCTTCTCGGAGGCAAACCGTAGTTAATATGGTGTCAAAACAAGTGCAATATTGAACATTCGTCGGGGATGGTCCCGTGATGGTCGCGATTTTCAAACGTAAAAGATGCGGAAATATTTGCATATATCCCAAAAATGTAGTACCTTTGCACCCGAAAAGAGAATAGATTATGGCAAAAAGCTTTTATTTCGTAATTCAGTCATGGATGCTTGAGGATATGAAACTCAAGTTGTCCGAAGCTGCTGTTTATGCCTATATCCATGGTTTGACCAACTCGGAGGAATTAGGCAAACAAGGCTGGCATGGTTCTAAACGGCGCTTGGCAAAGGTACTGCACACCAGCCCTTCTACCATGAATGATATCATCAATAGGTTGGAAGAAAAGGGATTTATACATTTTAATAACGGCTTCATTACCAGCACAATAAATCGCGACGTAACTCCAAAATCAGCGGATGTCCGAAATTCGGACACAATTTTGGAGGATAAAAGCAGTGACATACCATTTTGAGGGCATCGAGTGAACGCTTTCCGTACAGGTGCAAACGAGAATCGGACAAAGTTGTTCGATTTCCGTTCGTATATGCACGATTTCTGCACACATATAATAAATAAATAAAATAAAAATAAGTCAAGTCTGTTATGTATGTTGAATGGGCAGACAAGACAGGACCGGACAAAATTTAAAAATTACGGAAAAAATAGCATACATTGTTGCGTAAATCAAAAAAAAGTAGTAACTTTGCACTCGATTAGTAATACGTTAAACATTCATTCGTTCAATAGTATATCGTTATGGAATATAAAATCAAAACAATCGGGGTACTGACCTCTGGTGGCGATGCTCCGGGTATGAACGCCGCTGTGCGGGCTGTGACACGCGCAGCGATTGCTAATAACATCCGTGTCAAAGCTATCTTCCGTGGCTTCAAAGGGCTTATGGACGATGAGGTTCAGGAATTCACCACCCAAGATGTGAGTGGTATAATCCAGCGTGGCGGTACCATCCTCAAATCCGCTCGCAGTGAGGAGTTCAAGACGCCCGAAGGACGCAAAAGAGCCTACGAAACCCTCAAAAAAGAGCAGATTGACGCGCTGATCGTCATCGGTGGCGATGGTTCGTTCACCGGCGCACGACTTCTCGCGCAGGAGTATAATGTACCCATTATCGGCATCCCCGGAACGATTGACAACGACCTTTGGGGAACGGACTCCACTATCGGTTACGACACCGCGCTTAATACGATTATGGAATGTGTGGACAAACTGCGCGACACCGGCACCAGCCATGAGCGGCTCTTCCTGGTCGAAGTCATGGGACGCGATGCAGGATTCCTTACCCTCAATGCAGCAATAGCGGCTGGAGCCGAAGCGGCTATCATCCCTGAGCGCGCCACGCTTGAGGAGCAGCTCGAAGCGGCCATCGGCCAAGGACGCCGCAAACACAAGAATAGCGGTATTGTCCTCGTGCAGGAGCATGCCATCCCCGGCGGAGCGCAAGCTGTGGCTAAAATCATCGAGCAGGCCCATCCGGAGTATGGTACACGCGTCACGATTCTTGGCCACCTCCAACGAGGCGGTTCGCCTACCGCTTTTGATCGTATCCTCGCTTCCCGTTTCGGCTGTGCCGCTGTACAAGCCCTCCTTGAGGAACAGCGCTCAATCATGGTCGGGCTACAGAATGGAGAAGTCATCTATGTCCCGCTCACCAAAGCCATTAAGGAGAAGAAGGATATCAAGGACGATAAATGGCAGGCACTCCAGGTGCTCAGCATCTAAATATTCATCACCAATCTAAAAAATCTATCATTATGAACAAAAAACTTAACATTATGGCAACCATCAGAGATGGTTTGTCCATCGCGCTTATCAATTTCTTAAGCCTAATTTTGGTAACTGTTCTGTATCTGATTACGATTTGGATTCCGTACCTCAATGTCGGCACAACCATCGCGATGAGCTCTTTACCTGCTGAAATGGCAAAAGGCGAGGCCATCAACCCGCTTTTCATCTTTAATGGCAAGTACCGCAGGAACATGGGCGAATTCTTTATCCTCATGGCACTCATGTCCGGTGCCATCGGTGTCGGCTTCCTCTTTATGGGTATCCCTGGTCTGGTAATATCCATCGCCTGGTCGTTTGCTGCAGTCCTTTTTGTGGACAAAGACATGTCGGCGCTTGACTGTCTGCGCGAGTCTAACCGTCTTACATACGGCAACAAATGGCGTATTTTCGGTGCTGAATTCCTTATGGGGTTGGCGCTTGGAGTCCTTGTCGGTATCATCAGTGGCCTTTTCTCTATTGGTAATATCAACTGGCTCGAAGCTATCGGAACTATTCTCAGCATAATCCTCATCATCTTCATGGTTCCGGCGATCTATGGCGTTGAAGCTTCTATCTACAAACAACTGACCACAGGTGTCTTCTTAGACGATGATGTGCACGCTGCAGAGCCTGCTCACGAAGCAGAAACTCCGGCCGCAGAATAACCTCTGCACTATATGCTCAGCATCCCTCGCTCCAATAAAGTGAGGGATGTTTTTTGTAAAAAAAACGCTCTAAAATTTGCATATATGCATTTTTTTTTGTACCTTTGCACGGAATTTGTGTATGTGCGTGTGTACGCGCTGCAAATCGCAGAATTTAATATAAGGAAAATTAACAAAAACAAATACAACTATGGCAAATGAGAGACAGCAAAGCGGTATGATGTTCAACGCGTTGACCGCAGGAAGCAAGATTGTAGGTAACATCATGGCTGACAGTGATTTCCGCATTGACGGACTGATTGAGGGCGAAATCAATTGTACAGGAAAAATCGTCATCGGTGAGGCAGGACGTGTCAAAGGGACGATTGTCTGCCAGAATGCAGAGATACTTGGTCTTATGGATGGTAAGATTACCTGCCATCAGCAGCTATCCCTCCGTGCAAGCGGAAAAATTCAAGGCGACGTGCAGACAAAGACATTGATCGTTGAGCCGGGAGCATTGTTCAACGGCACGTGCTCAATGGGAAGCATTGAGAAGCCGCAAACGACGGCTTCTAAATGAATAATGAATAATGAATAATGAATATTTTTTTTCATTTTCGAGTGAAGAACCAGCAGAATGGATGAACCCAAAATATATAGTTTAGGAATTCTGGAGGAGAAGACTTATGCTTTTGCATTGCGCATTATTAAAGCCTACAACTTTCTAACCAAAAAAAATGAGTTCGTTTTATCTAAACAACTACTCCGCTCCGGAACCTCAATTGGTGCTAACTGTAGGGAGGCTACATACGCTCAAAGCAAGATGGATTTTGTCAATAAATTGAGTATCGCCTTAAAAGAAACTAATGAAACAATTTATTGGTTGGAGTTGCTCCACGATTCGGACTATATAAGCGATAAGAGTTTTAGTTCCATCCATGATGATGGTCTTGAGATACTAAAATTATTAATATCCATAATCAAGACATCAAAAAATAACATCCAGAAAAATAATTAACAATGAATAATGAATATTTTTTCAATGCGAGCGCTTTGCGAGATAATCATTAATCATTGATCATTAATCATTATCAACATGAAAATCAAGCCATTTAAGGGAATACGTCCGCCAAAAGCATTGGTGGAGCAGGTGAGTAGCCGTCCATATGACGTGCTGAACTCCGAGGAGGCGCGCGAAGAGGCTGCGGGAAACCCGAAGTCGCTGTACCATATTATCAAGCCGGAAATCAACTTTGCGCCCGGCACGGATGAGCATGACCCGCGCGTGTATGACGCGGCGGTAGAGCAGTTCAAGCTATTCAAATCGAACGGATGGCTTGTGCAGGACGCCAAGGAGAAATACTATGTCTATGCGCAAACTATTCCCGCAGGCCACGAATTGCTGCCGGCCGGTGCCGGTGCAAAGACGCAGTATGGTCTGGTGGTCGGTGCATGGGTGGATGATTACCTTGAGGGACGTATCAAAAAGCACGAGTTGACGCGCCGCGACAAAGAGGAGGACCGCATGAAGCATGTGCGCGTGTTAAACGCGAACATGGAGCCGGTGTTTTTTGCATACCCGCATCGTGATGACCTTGACGCTATCGTGGCAGAAGTGATCAAGAACGCACCCGAATACGACTTTGTGGCTGCACCGGAGGGATTCCGCCATACATTCTGGGTAATTGACGACCAAGCAGTCATGGATCGTATCACAACTATCTTTGCTGGCATTCCCGCTATGTATATTGCTGATGGTCACCACCGTTCTGCGGCTGCTGCCGGTGTCGGAGCTGAGAAACAGAAAGCTACGGGGGACAAGAACGCTGAGTTCAACTATTTCCTCGCCGTTTGCTTCCCCGATAACCAACTTAACATCATTGACTACAACCGCGTGGTGAGAGACCTGAACGGGTTGAGTGAGGCGCAGTTCCTCGAGGCATTGAAGGAAGACTTTGAAATTGAAAGCTATAGCGCTACCGAGTCCATTAAGGATGTCAAACCCAAGAAATTGCATAACTTCTCGCTGTATCTTGACGGAAAATGGTATTCGCTGACGGCAAAAGCAGGCCGCTACAAGGACAGCGACCCGATAGGTGTGTTGGACGTAACCATCTCAAGTAACTTGATTTTGGATAAGATTCTTGGTATTAAAGATCTTCGTTCGGATAAACGCATCGACTTCGTAGGCGGTATCCGTGGCTTAGGAGAACTGAAGCGCCGTGTGGACAGCGGAGAGATGAAAATGGCACTGGCGCTGTATCCCGTTACCATGCAGCAGATAATCAACATAGCCGATAGCGGAAATATTATGCCGCCGAAAACGACATGGTTTGAACCGAAGTTAAGAAGCGGATTAGTGGTGCATGAATTAGAATAAGGACCGCTACGCTAAAGGAATAAAGACAAAAGACTTAAATGAAACGGTCGAGTGTTTTTATATTGATTACGTTGTTGCTATTCAGCAGTTGCGGGATACAGAAACGGGTGAAGAAGGCGGATAAGAAGTTCGCCATCGGAGAGTATTACGTGGCTGCGGACCTATACAAGTCATGTTACAGCCACCTTAATAGCAAGAAAGATCGCGAACTGAAGGGCTATGTGGCATACAAGCAGGGTGAGTGTTATCGTTTGATTAATAATCCCCGTGCGGCGAGTTGCTATCAGAGTGCGCTCCGCCTCAAATACCATATGCAGGACTCGACCATCTTCCTCAACTGTGGCATGGCGCTGCAGTACCAGGGCAAATACAAAGATGCTGCAAAAAGCTATGAACTCTATTTGCAGTCGCACCCCGATAACTATGTGGCGCAGGCCGGTCGGTACGCTTGTAACAAGATTGACGAATGGAAGCGCGAGACCAGTCGCTATAAGGTGAGCGAGGCGAAGGAATTTAATCAGCGACGCACCAGTAACTTCGCACCTATGTTCATCGGAGATAACACGGACGCGCTGATGTTCGCCAGCAATCGTCAGGAGAATAAAAAAGGCACGAAGAAGCTCAAACGGGCAAGCAATGTAACAGGGCAACAACTATTCCAACTCTATCAGACCCGCAAGAACGCAGCCGGAGAGTGGGAAGATATTACGCTGGCGGAAGGCCTGTACGATGCTCCGGAAGAAGAGCAGAAAAACGACTCGACGGGCGGCAAGCAAGCCGGCACAGCCGAGATGGGCGTCTGCTCCTTCACTTCCGATGGACGAACAATGTATTTCACCTATTCGAAACCAATAAACGGCAAAGACCTGGGTGCCAAGATATATCGCAGCGACCGCGCCAGCGGAGAGTGGGGAAGTCCGCAGGAGGTGAAGCTGTTTACCGATAGTTCGATAACCGTAGGTCACCCGGCACTCAATGCCGCCGGAGATACACTCTATTTCTCAAGTGATGCACCGGGCGGAGAAGGTGGCAAGGATATTTGGTGCGCTGAGTGGGACGGTTCAGCATGGCTGAACCCGCAGCCGCTTGGCAAAGGCATCAATACAAGTGCCGATGAGATGTACCCATACGTGCATGCAGATGGCACACTCTATTTCGCCAGCAACGGACATCCCGGATATGGCGGTCTGGATATCTACAAAGCAGAACGGGACACGAACTTCACGGACTCCGTGGTATGGGTGCTCTATAATATGGGTGCGCCGTTCAACGGCACGGGTGATGACTTCGGTATCACTTTCGCCGGCAACACCCAGGATGGTTTCTTCTCTTCCAACCGAAATGACAAGAAAGGCTATGACAAGATTTACCGTTTCTGGCTGCCGGAGATGGAGTTTTTGGTGGAAGGTGCAGTCAATGATGAGCAGGGCAATCCTATCGCGGACGCTAAACTGCGTATCGTAGGCAGCGACGGAACTAATAGCAAAGTGAATGCACGGCATGACGGCACATACAAAATCAAACTCAAGAAAGACGTCAAATATGTGATGCTGGCTACGGCCCGCGGCTACCTCAACGCCAAAGAACAATGGAACACCCTCGGACTGAAAGACAGCAAGACATATGAGAAGAACTTCGCCCTCAGTCCGATAAGCCGGCCGGTGAAGATGGATAATATATTCTATGAGTTCGGCCGTTGGGAAATCACCAAGGCCTCTGAAGAGGAGCTGAACAGGCTTGTCAAACTGCTGAACGACAACCCAAATATCACAATCGAACTATCTGCACACACCGACCTGGTGGGTAATGACGAATACAACCTCGACCTATCGCAGAAACGTGCGCAGAGCTGCTGTAATTACCTGCTGTCGCAGGGCATTGAGGCCGAGCGAATGACGCCTGTGGGATACGGCAAGACCAAACCCGTGATAGCGGATAAGAACCTGAACAAGCAGTATCCGTTCATCCCGGTGGACCAAGCGCTGGACGAGACCTTCATCCTCAGCCTGCCGGCAGACAAACAGGAGATTTGCAACCAGATCAACCGTAGAACAGAATTCAAGGTCTTAAAAACGACCTATAAACTATACTAACATGAAGCAATATTTAGATTTATGTCAACGCGTGCTGAATGAAGGCACCGAGAAGCATGACCGCACAGGAACAGGCACACTATCCGTTTTCGGCCATCAGATGCGCTTTCACATGGCGGATGGTTTCCCTTTGCTCACCACCAAGAAACTGCACCTCAAATCCATCATTTATGAGCTGCTATGGTTCTTGCAGGGCGATACAAACGTTCGTTACCTGCAGGAGCACGGCGTGCGTATATGGAATGAATGGGCGGACGAGAATGGCGAGTTAGGTCCCGTCTATGGTCATCAGTGGCGTAGTTGGCCGGACTATAACGGCGGCACAATAGACCAGATAGCGAACATCGTAGAGATGATAAAACATAATCCCGATAGCCGTCGTATGATGGTCAGCGCATGGAATGTGGCGGAAGTGGACCGCATGGCGTTGCCGCCGTGCCACTGCCTCTTTCAGTTCTATGTAGCAGACGGCAAACTGTCGCTTCAACTATACCAACGCAGCGCAGATATCTTCCTCGGCGTGCCGTTTAACATCGCCTCCTATGCCTTGCTGCTGCAAATGATGGCACAGGTGACAGGCCTGCAATGCGGCGATTTCGTACACACACTCGGCGATGCACATATCTATTTGAACCATCTGGAGCAAGTGAAGTTACAGCTAACCCGCGAACCAAGGGCACTGCCGAAAATGAATATCAACCCCGAGGTGAAAGACTTGTTCAGCTTCCAGTATGAGGATTTCCAGTTGGAAGGCTACGATCCCCATCCTCACATTGCAGGACAAGTGTCCGTGTAATTTAAATTAAAAAATTACGAATTATGATTTCGATAATTGTAGCAGTAGCTGAGAATTACGCTATCGGCAAGAAAGGTGATTTGCTGTGTCATATGCCGGCTGACTTGAAACATTTCAAGGAGATCACAAGTGGTAAAACCGTGTTAATGGGCGAGCGGACCTTCTTCTCGCTTCCCAAACATCCGCTGCCAAACCGTCGTAACATCGTGCTCACCGATGTTGCCGGCAAGACATTCGACGGCGCAGAAGTAGCCTACTCACTCGATGAGCTGTGTGCGAAGGTGGCAGGCGAAGATGAAGCCTTTGTCATCGGCGGAGGCATGGTGTATCGCCAGATGATGCCGTTGGCAGACAAACTGTATATCACGCATATCCATCATAGTTGGGACGATGCGGATACCTTCTTCCCGGAAATCAAAGAGAGTGAATGGAAACTGCTGAGTGCAGAACGCCACGAAGCAGACGACAAGAACCCTTACGCATACACATTTGCAGAATATGGCAGACGATAAAAAGATTATCTTTTCAATGGTCGGACTGAACAAGAGTTTCGGTCCGCAGAAACAGGTATTGAAAAATATCTATCTCAGTTTCTTCTATGGTGCTAAAATCGGTATCATCGGTTTGAACGGTGCCGGAAAAAGTACGCTGCTCAAGATCATCGCCGGTATTGAGAAAGAATACCAGGGCGAAGTGGTATGGAGTCCGGGTTATAGCGTCGGCTACCTGGAGCAAGACCCGAAACTGGATGCCGGCAAGACCGTCCGCGAAGTGGTGCAAGAGGGCGTGCAGCCTATTATGGACATGCTCAAAGAGTATGACGATATCAATATGGCGTTTGCTGAGCCCGATGCGGACTTTGACAAGCTCTTGGCTCGTCAGGCAGAGTTGCAGGACAAACTGGATGCCGCTGACGCATGGAATATAGACCAGAAACTGGACCGCGCCATGGATGCGCTTCGTTGCCCGCCGGATGATGCCAGTGTGGCTACTCTCTCCGGAGGTGAGCGTCGCCGTGTAGCGCTTTGCCGTCTGCTGTTGCAGCAACCTGATGTATTGCTGCTTGATGAGCCGACGAACCATTTGGATGCGGAGTCTATCGACTGGTTAGAGCAGCACCTACAGCAATATGCAGGTACAGTGATTTGTATCACGCACGACCGCTATTTCCTTGATAATGTGGCCGGATGGATTCTGGAACTCGACCGCGGCGAGGGTATCCCATGGAAAGGCAATTACTCGTCCTGGCTCGAGCAGAAGACTGCCCGCATGGCGCAAGAGGAAAAGCAGGCATCCAAACGCCGCAAGACCCTTGAGCGAGAGTTGGAATGGATTCGTATGGCGCCGAAAGCACGGCACGCGAAGCAGAAAGCACGTTTGGAGTCCTACGACCGGATGTTGAATGAGGAGCAGAAAGAACGCGAGGAGAAACTGGAGATTTTCATTCCAAACGGTCCGCGTCTGGGTAACAAAGTAATCAATGCAGAAGGCGTAGCCAAATCATTTGGCGACCGACTGTTGTTTGAAGACCTCAACTTCATGCTACCACCTAACGGTATCGTGGGCGTCATCGGACCTAACGGAGCCGGTAAAACAACCCTTTTCCGCATGATTATCGGTAGCGAGAAAGCCGACAAAGGTACCTTCAGCGTCGGCGAGACCGTCAAGATAGGTTACGTGGACCAACAGCACACAGATATCGACCCGAATAAGTCCGTCTTTGAGACCATCAGCGGCGGCACGGAGTTCATCCGTGTGGCAGGACGAGAGATAAACGCACGTGCTTATTTGAGCCGCTTTAACTTCACCGGAGCTGACCAAGAAAAGAAATGCGGTGTGCTCTCCGGCGGTGAGCGAAACCGACTGCATCTGGCATTGACACTCAAGAGCGAAGCTAATGTGCTGCTGCTGGACGAGCCGACCAATGATATAGATGTGAATACACTCCGTGCGTTGGAGGAAGGTCTGGAGAACTTCGCCGGTTGTGCTGTAGTCATCAGTCACGACCGCTGGTTCCTTAACCGCATATGCACGCATATCCTTGCCTATGAAGGCGACGGAAAAGTATTCTGGTTTGAAGGCAGTTACTCCGAATACGAGGAGAACAAGAAAATGCGCTTGGGCGAAGATGCCTGTGAACCTAAGCGCGTGAAGTATAGAGGATTAGGGGATTAAGGGATTAAGGGAACAGGTTACAAAGGTGTTACGGAGAGTGAGCACATATATCCGTCAACGCGGGTTGCTCAATAAAGAGCGAGCGGTGTTGGTGGCAGTAAGCGGCGGTGCAGACAGTGTAGCGTTGCTCGACGTGCTGCAACGTGCCGGATACCGCTGTATCGCTGCCCATTGTAATTTTCATCTGCGGGGCGAGGAAAGCAATCGTGACGAAGCGTTTGTGCGAGAGTTATGTGCCCAAATGAACGTGCCTCTGGATGTGAAGGAGTTTGACACTCTTTCGTACGCGCGCGAGCACCACGCGAGCATAGAAGTAGCAGCACGGGAACTGAGGTACGCTTGGTTCGAAGAAATAGCGCAGACGCATGGATGTCAAGCGATAGCGGTGGCGCACCACCAGAATGATCAGGCAGAGACGATTCTACTGAATCTCAAACGCGGTGCAGGTATTCGCGGTCTGGCAGGTATGCGACCGCTCAGTGCGAATCCTATGGCGCCGGAAGGACTGCCTATCGTCCGTCCGTTGCTTTGCACCACACGCGATTATATCGAGCATTACCTGCGCGACAAACGTGGACTGACATGGGTGACGGATAGCACCAACAGCGACCTGACCATCAGCCGTAATGCCGTGCGGGAGCAACTGAAGCAATATACCAAGGCGGAGATAGAGCACATGGCTAAAACGGCAGAATACATGCAGGGCTATGTGGATATGTTAGAAGGACAAAAGTCACGCGAAGCAGGTATTGCACAACTATACGAAGAACTCCGCGAATATAATTTTGCGGAAATAGATAAAATATACGATGCGTTGCAGCGGGGAGAAGGAGGCAAAACATTTACCTCCAAGACTCACTGCGGAACTATAAGAAAAGGTAAATTATGCGTCACTTCGGTATCATAGGATTCCCGCTCATGCAGTCATTTTCCGCTAAATACTTCAACGAGAAGTTCGCACAGGAAGGTATCGATGCGGAATACAGCCTTTATCCGCTGGATAAGGACGAATGGGCTAAAGGCGAGCCGTTAAAAACACTGCTGAACTCGCTGGACGGGATGAATGTGACCATTCCTTACAAGCAAGCCGTCATTCCGTATCTGGAACATCTGGACGAGACAGCGGAGGTGATAGGTGCTGTCAATGTGATATGCCGGCATGTGGGGTATAACACCGATTGTTTGGGATTCATGGATTCCATCCGTCCGCTGCTGCATGCAGAAGACAAGAAGGCACTGGTTTTTGGTACAGGCGGTGCCTCAAAAGCGGTGTGCTACGGTCTGCGCAAGCTAGGCGTAGAGCCGACACTGGTAAGCCGCACGCCGAAAGCAGGCATGTTGGGATATGCAGACTTGACAAAAGAAGTGATGGCACGTCATACAGTATTGGTCAATAGTACGCCGCTCGGTATGATGCCGGATACAGACAGTTGTCCAGACATACCATACGAATATATTTCGGCACAGCATTTGTTGTTTGACTGCATATATAATCCTGAAGAGACGCTATTCCTACGCAAAGGAAGAGCACAAGGTGCACGCACGAAAAACGGCATGGAGATGCTATTCGGACAAGCGAAAGCAGCGTGGGCTATTTGGAATAAAGAATAAAGACCGCTAACGCTCAAAGTAGAAAGACAATAGACAAAAGATAAAAGAGATATGAAAAAGTTAATTTTATTGCTCATTGGAGCCGTGATGGTTTGTGCAGTACAAGCGCAAATGGTGGAAGAAGGCGAAGCAGCGCTGGTGTATTATGCGCCGAAGACAGCTGTGGCATTGGATTTTACCTACACGGTTGAGACACAAGTGCGCGGGCAGTTTGCGCAGTTTGCAGAGAGCCTGTTAGGCGCTACTGATGTGGTAACTGAAAATAGTTCGAGTTATACACTGGACGAGGTGCGCATTAGCACATCCACTTCTGCGGATCAGTCCCGTCCTCACAAAATCACCGTGGACGGCGGCATACCGATGTTATTCACGATTAATGACAAAGGTTTATTAACCGGCTATAACATATCGCCGGAATCTCAAGCAGACCGTCGTGTTAGGCATGAGAGTAGCACAAGACCAGCAGTAAAGTCTAGGATTAGTCCGAAACGCATAGCACCTTACCCCGAAGAAGTACTGAAGGCGGGCGGTCCGGCATCGCAAGCGAGAGAAACGGCCAAGCAGATTCTCCATATTCGTGAGACGCGTATGTATCTGCTCAGCGGAGAAGTAGAGCGTGCTCCGGCCGACGGCAAGGCGATGGAATTGGTGCTTGAGGAACTGGACCGACAGGAAGAAGCGCTGACGGAACTATTCATCGGTAAGCGTACAAAGAAAACGGAGCATAAGAAAGTGACGCTGAATTCGATACACAGAAACGGATCACAAGACCGTGAGATATACAAAGAATACTTGTATTTCTCCGGCGAGAATGGCTTTACCAGCAAAGAGAACGTGGATGCGGATTCTATCTTGGTTTGGATCGGTTGCCACAAGGCACATTACAAAGCCAGTGAGATCGACGCCAAGAAATCTAAGAAGAGAGGGGATGAAGCATCACAGGTGATTTACAATCTGCCCGGAGATGCTGTGGTACGCGTGATTTATCAAGGCCGGCTGTTGGGTGAACGAACCATCCCTGTTGCGCAAAAAGGTATTGACGTCCCACTTCCTAAAAGCTTGTTCACAGGCTCCGAATTACCAAAGATTGTATTTAGCGAAAAGACCGGAAACGTGATTTCTATAAGCAAATGAGAAAAGTATTATTGACATTGGCATTGGCGATGGCAGTTGGCATATGCGCGCAGGAAATAAACTGCACGGTGACAGTCAATTCCGACCAGATAGAGGGTTCGAATAAGCAAATCTTCGAGACGCTCAAGCGTTCTATCGAGGAGTATATGAACCAAAATCGCTGGACGAACATGACTTACGCCATCCCTGAGAAGATTGAGTGCAGCATGCTCATCATCGTCAAGAAAATGGAGAACAATATGTTCACCTGCGAAATGACGCTTCAGAGCCGTCGTCCTGTTTATGGCACAACATACACTACGCCGCTGCTGAACTTCAAAGACCAGGCATTTAATTTCACATATCAGGAGTTTGATCGCATCGAGTATCAGCAAAATCAGTTCACGACGAACCTGACAGCTATGCTTGCCTATTATTGCTACCTCATCATCGGCCATGACCAAGATAGCTTCCAGCGTCTGGGCGGCACTCCATTCTTCCAGCAATGCGAGGAGATCGTGAATACTTGTCAGAGTGCCAGTATGGATAATACAGAGCAAAGAGGATGGTTGGCCTTTGAAAGCAATAGAAGCCGCTATGCGTTGATTAACAATCTGTTAGATGAGGCGTTCAAGAAATACCGCAACTATTACTACGAGTACCACCGCTTGGGTTTGGATGAGATGAGCAGCAATGTGACGAATGGTCGTGCACGTATAGCAGAAGGTCTTCCGGTGCTTAAAGAAGCATACCGTGCCCGTCCTGCGACGTATGTAATAAATACTTTTCTGGACGCCAAAGCAGACGAGTTAGTGGATATTTTCAGTCAAGGTACTGAAAAAGAGAAACATGACGTCTATACTATCTTGACAGACATTGATCCGACACGAGTAAATACCTACGACAGAATAAACAACTGATGTTAAAGCATTTACACATACAGAACTACGCGCTTATCAGCCATCTGGATATTGATTTCAATACCGGCTTTTCTGTGCTTACCGGCGAGACTGGTGCCGGTAAGAGTATCATTTTGGGCGCATTAGCCTTAGTATTGGGTGCTCGCGCAGACAGCAAATCCATTACCGACGGCGAAGACAAATGTATCATAGAGGCGGAGTTTGACGAATATATCATCCGCAGGGAACTATACGCCAACGGCAAAAGCAGGTCGTTTGTGGACGACTGCGTTGTTACTCTCCAAGAATTAAAGGTGCTGGCAAACAAGCTGATTGACATCCATTCGCAACATGCCAATTTGCTGATTGAGAACGCGGATTTTCAGTTAGAAGTAGTGGATGCAATCGCGCAAAATGAAGCAGTGCTTAATGAGTATTCCGCTCATTTTGAGCAATATACAGCGTCTGTAGAGAATTTGCGGCATTTACAGGCCCTTGCCAAGAAAAGTCAGCAGGACGCCGATTATATTCAATATCGGTTCAACTTACTGGATGAAGCGAATTTGGAGCCGGGAGAACTGGAAGCGCTGGAGCAGGAGCAATATCAGTTGAGTCATGCGGAGGAGATTCGTGCGGCATTGGTGACAGCTGTGGCTGCGTTAAGCGGAGAGCAGGGAAGTGCTATTGAGGCGCTGCGTGCTTGCCGTCTGGAGGATGCAGCGAGTGAGTTGCAAGAACGGATAGACAGTGCGCGGCTGGAACTGCAAGATATCGCACACGAGGCAGAACGAATGGCAGGACACATCGAGATGGACCCGCAGCGGTTGCAGTGGGTGGAAGATCGAATGGCACAGTTGAACGAATTGCTGCATAAGTTCAGCGCAGAGAATATAGAAGAGCTGATCACCCTACGCGATGAGTTGGCGGAGCAAGTAAATCGTCTGGACTCTTTCGATTATGATATTGCGCAGGCGCAGAAAGCCGTGGAAGCAGAACGTGCAACCTTGACGAAATGCGCCAAAGCATTGACAGAAAGCCGCAAAACAGTTATTCCGCAGATATGCGAGCGGTTAATGAATGGATTGAAGCGCTTAGGTGTAGCGCACGCAAAAGTGGAGATACCTATAACTCCGACTGAGGATTTCACACCGCGCGGCTGCGACGAAGTGCAGATTCTTTTTGCAGCTAACTTAAATCAGAGTCTGCGGAATGTGAGCGAAGTGGCATCCGGCGGTGAGATAAGCCGACTGATGCTTTGCGTGAAGGCGCTTATTGCCAGCACAAAGGGCCTGCCGACCATAATTTTCGATGAGATTGACACCGGTGTGAGTGGCGATATAGCTACGCAGATGGCATCTATTATGCGAGAGATGTCCGCACATCGGCAAATTATTGCGATAACCCATTTGCCGCAGATTGCAGCACTTGGTGAGAACCACTATAAAGTCTATAAAGCTGATACGGCAACGCGCACAGAGACCCATATCAGCCGACTGAGTGACGAGGAACGAATCACGGAGATAGCTTCCATGTTAAGCGGCAAGAATGCTACAGAGGCATCTCTGAAAACAGCAAAAGAACTACTATGTTACCATTAGCGGAAAGGATGCGTCCGAAGACGCTTGACGAATACATAGGCCAGAAACATCTGGTGGGACAAGGTGCTATCCTCCGCCAGATGATAGAAAGCGGTAACATCGCCAGTTTTATTCTGTGGGGTCCTCCTGGAGTGGGTAAGACGACGTTGGCACGTATTATCGCGCACCAGTTGCAGCGACCGTTCTACACCCTAAGTGCTGTGACAAGCGGCGTAAAAGAAGTGCGTGACGTGATTGATAAAGCCAAGCGTTCGGCGAACATCAACAGTGGTCTTTTTGCGCCTGCTGACAGCAGAAGCCCTATTTTGTTTATCGATGAGATTCACCGTTTTAGCAAAAGTCAACAAGACAGTCTTCTTGGCGCAGTGGAAGAAGGGACGATTACGCTGGTAGGTGCTACCACTGAGAATCCATCATTTGAAGTTATCACTCCGTTGTTAAGCCGCTGTCAAGTGTATGTACTCAAATCGCTGGGTAAGGAAGATTTGCTGGAATTGCTCAACCGAACCTTGACGCAAGACGAATATATTAAATCGTTGGGGCTGCAAGTTAAAGACACCGATGCACTTTTACGCTACAGCGGAGGCGATGCACGCAAGTTGCTCAATATCATTGAATTGGTGAGCAATAGTGGTGCGAAAGTTATTGATAACGAGACTGTTACTAAGCAGCTGCAGCAAAATCCAGTAGCGTACGACAAAGACGGTGAAATGCACTATGACATCATTTCGGCATTCATCAAATCCGTACGCGGAAGCGACCCGCAGGCAGCTATTTATTGGCTCGCACGCATGATTGAAGGCGGTGAAGACCCGAAATTTATAGCCCGTCGTTTGGTCATTTTAGCAAGCGAAGACATCGGATTAGCGAATCCGAATGCCATGTTGCTGGCAAATACCTGTTTCGATGTGGTTAACAAAATAGGCTGGCCTGAAGGTCGAATTCCATTAGCGGAAACCACGATTTATCTGGCTACCTGCAAGAAAGATAATTCTGCCTATTTGGCGATAGATGAAGCGTTAGCGAAGGTTCGCGAGACAGGAAACCTGCCTGTTCCTTTGCACCTGCGTAACGCTCCAACAGAGCTGATGAAGGAATTAGGATATGCAGACGGCTATAAGTATCCGCATGATTTTCCGGGGCATTGGGTAGCACAGCAATACCTGCCGGATGAGTTAGCTGGTACGACATTTTGGAAGAAAGATTAGTGGCAGGTCTCTATATACATATTCCGTTCTGCAAGAAACGCTGTTTGTACTGCGATTTCTTTTCCACTACCCAGTTGGAGCGCAGAGAGGAATATACGGCTGCATTGCTTAAAGAGATGGCACAGCGCCTGTGTGAGGCAAGCGAGCCCATACAAACTGTTTATATTGGAGGCGGAACGCCAAGCACTTTGCCAAGCGAACCCCTAATAGCTATTGACCAGCTATTGCATAGCTATCGCATAGCAGAATACACCATGGAGATGAATCCCGGCGATGTGCGTGCTACGTACTTGCAGGAATTGCGTCAAACAGGTATCAATAGGATATCGTTGGGCATCCAGTCTTTTCAAGACAACTTGTTGCACCTCGTTGGCAGGCGTCACGATGCACAACAAGCGAAAGAAGCAGTACACACGGCGCAAGAAGCGGGCTTTGACAATATATCGATAGATTTGATGTACGCTCTGCCAACGCAAACGATGGAGCAGTGGGACGCTTGGGAGTGCAGCATATCTCGTCATACGGACTGATGTACGAAGAAGGAACGGCGATGACAAGGATGCTGGAGAAAGGCGAGATTGAAGCTGTGGATGAAGATACGGAAAATGCGATGTACGACCGTCTCTGCGAGCGGCTGAAAGAAGCAGGATTTGTGCACTATGAAGTGAGCAATTTCGCGCTGCCGGGATATGAAGCCAAGCATAATAGCAACTACTGGAACGGCACGCCGTATATAGGTGTCGGCGCAGGCGCACACAGTTACATCGGCCATGTG
>ONGK01000004.1 GCA_900317345.1 uncultured Bacteroidales bacterium
GCGACCATTGATATAATCCGCAACTTCACCAACTGTCAAAATACACCATCCTTGAGGCAAGTTCTCATAATGTGAGGTATCACAAGGAGTAGCGTGCGGAGCAATGCGCTTTAGCAACTCGCTTGCAGGCTCATCGTTTGGATCTTGTAATACCAACTTGCCGTGGATAGCGAGATCAAGTATTTTAGATTTGGCTACTCTTATGCTTTCCTGTAAATTACACTTACTATTCTCTATAGAATCTATTATCGCAAACAAGCGTTCTAACTCTGCTACTATGCGCACCTGTTCTTTTAACGGAGGTATAGGAATAACCAATGTTCGCAAATTGCCTAAAGATACCGTTTTCTGTGCAGTGCCAGTTGCTACATCATCGCAATAGCATTTAACATATTGCGACTGTAATGCATAATATAGCCAATCGGTACATAGAATTGTCTTAATCAATCCAATATGTCGCTGAAAGCAAAAGTCACGTGGTGTATCTACTTTTATAACGATTCCGTAAGAGCCAGTAACAGTAAATAGAATATCTCCACATGTAGCCTTACGAATAAAAGGCAAACTATCGTAATATGATTGAGAGACATAGCGGGCATTCTCAAAATTGATTACTCCTGTGTTTACATCTGATATTACTAAAAATGGCACTCCTTGTTGAGATTGTGGAGGTGGTTGATGGTCTCCATCTGTTACTGTTAAAACAAAGTCATCCAACTTAACCCAAGTCCACGAAGCCGGTATCTCAAACGGCACATTCTGATAATGCTGATTATGAGCAAGAGGTTCTTGTCAGAACTTACGCGGATATATCCATATACCATAATCCATATTTTTGACTCTCTAATAAACATACCATATCCATGCCATTCTCTCAGATTCTTCGTGTTTTCCAGACTATCAGTCAGGTTGCTTTGTCCATTTTGCCGATTAGTAATCGGCGTCCTTTGTTCATTAGCTCCGACTAATAGTCGGTTACAACATCGTTCATTAGGTTGGATGTCCATCAGTATATATCCTCTAAACATTTTGGGGATAGTGCATGTTTTGGCTCCAAAAATTTGCGGGATAGTGCAAATTTATTAAAAATATTATTTAAAGTAGATTTTATTTGCACAATTCAAAAAAAAGCAGTACCTTTGCGGTCGCAAAGGTTGAACATATTCGAGTGAAGTACCCGAGTAGTCCCCACTACGAGGAAAAGTACGAACATAGAATAAAAAGGGACTTAGGCCACGGCTGGTCCGGAGACTTATAACCAATATATGTACATATGAAAAAGTCAATTTTTCTGGCATTGACGCTGCTAATGGCAGTAGCGATGCAAGGACAGACGTACTGGAATGGTACGAGTAACAAAGTGTTCAGCGGTTCGGGAACGCAAACCGACCCGTATCTCATCTCCACACCGGAACAGTTAGCCGGACTTGCAGAGCGTACGAATGTCGATAAAGAGGACTTCGCCGGTCAGTACTTCAAACTGACGGCGGATATCTACCTCACGGACTTCACCAATCCCGACACCACGGCTTGGCTGCAATGGGAACCGATTGCTCATTCGCTGATGCAATGGGGAGCGGCAACGGACTACGGTTATTTCCGCGGTCATTTCGACGGCGATGGTCACACCGTTTACAACCTCTACTATGGCGCGGGTATGAACTGGGCGGCAGACTGGGATCCGCAAGATTGGGATTTAGATCCTTCACAATATGATTATTCCGTGATGAACAAGGCTCTGTTCGTCAATCTGGACGGTGGTACGATAGAGAACCTGAACATAGCGAACGCCAAGATGGCGGGTGTAGGCCAAGCTTTGCTGGTGCTCAATGCAGAAGAGAATTCGGTTATTCGTAACTGTCACGTAGAAGGAGAGATACGCGGTACACAGAGCGGTTGTTACGGATTGGTGAATACCAACAAAGGCTTGATTGAGAACTGCTCGGCAACGGTGAATACGAACCTGCAAGGCGGAGGTGCTTTCGTGGGTACAAACGAGGCATCGGGAGTAATCCGCAATTGTACGAGCGCGGGATTCATGCGTTGTACCATGAGCGATGGAGCAGGATTTGTGAGCACGAACCAAGGTCTGATTGAGAAATGTACCGCAAATGTAGATATACAGGCATTGTATGGTCCGAGCCCGGGAGTGAATGAATATGGTAACCACCCCTATTGGTTCCGTAGCGGTGCAGGATTTGTGATAACCAATAATGGCGGTACTATCCGCGAGTGTGCGGCTTTCGGTAATATATCAAGTGAAGGAAGCGATATGAACTATATCTGGAGATCCGGTATCGCAGGTTTCTGTTATCGAAATTGGGAAAGCGGACGGATTGAGTCTTGTTATTGCACCGGAGCGTTGCGCGATATCAGCGATAGTACGCAGGTAGGTGGCAATCCTTCTTTCGCCTCTTTCTGTTATGACAATGGATATGACGCAATACATATCAATGATGGTATAGACCGTGGTGATATCTTTAACTGTTATTCCACCAGCACGATTCGCCACCATGACGCGCTAAACTACCGCAACGACATCCATGCTTTTGTGGCAACGTATCATGCTTACGGAGGTTTCTATTCAGACATGGTGGATCAGTCGCAACATATAGGGTGTTATTTCAATCAAGACGGTCTTCCCGTCATTAGTGAACAATCCGAAGCCGTTTGGAATGGTATCGGCAAACCGCTATCACAAATGCAGACACAAGCTTTCGTCGATACGCTCAATATGTTGGCATCGCTGATGGGTTTGAGTCAATGGGAGTTGCGTGATGGTCTGCCTCGTCCTACCGGCGTATATCAGACAAATACGAATGTCCTTTTCGGCGGCGGAGAGGGAACCAAAAACAATCCGTATATCATTGCCACCAAACAGCATTTGGAGAACTTGCGTTGGCTTGTTGGCCAAGGCTTGACCTTCAAAGACAACTATTTCCTACAGACGGCGGATATTGCGCTCAATGTACCTCGTGACCAATGGGAATACGAAGCACCGACACGCTGGACACCTATCGCTTCGCCGCGCACGAATCCTTGGTATAGTTCGAAAGTAACCAACGAGTTTAAAGGTGTCTATGACGGCGGTTTCCACGAGATACAGAATATGTATATCAACAACTCGCTCGAGAAACAAGGTCTCTTCTACCGCTTAGCCAAAGGAGCCGAATTACGCAACTTAGGTGTTACAGATGTCTATATCCGCGCGAGTCAAATAGGTATCATGGTTGGTGAGATCATTGACAAACCGCGTGTTATCCAATGCTGGACTTCCGGCGATGCAGCTACGCAAGGACAAAACCAAGGCGATATGGGCGGTCTGATTGGTAGTATGGCAAGTGGGGCTTATGTCCTCAACTGCGGTTCGTCTGCTCAACTGACCGGTGTGGCAAGTCCGCAGTTGAGCATCTGGGTCGATGCCGTTTGTGGCGGGTATCCCTATGATGGCGATACACTGGTGAATTTCCTCTATACAGGTTCAATGAACAAAGGTACCTTCTGCACTTTCCGGCATAAAGAGAATTTCTTCGGAGACAAGGAAAAAGCCAATACGGACGATTTCGGAGACGGTTTAGGAAATAGTCCTATCTCCTGCGCGGTTTCGACAGAATACATGCAATCAAAAGAATTGGTCAATATCTATAACTATTCCGTCACCCGTTGGAATGAACGCCATGCGGGGAATGATACGTTGCTCCTCCATTACTGGCAATGGCAAGAGGGGGATTATCCCCGTATCGCACAAGATCCGTCATGGAGACCTGCTGTGACCATCACCTTTAATAGCAACGGTGGTACGCATGTGACCACCAAATATATCTATCCGGAAAGCGAAGTGCTTCCGCCCCAACGTCCCTTGCGCAGCGGGTATATTTTCGCCGGATGGTATAAAGATGCCGAACTGACGCAGTTCTTCGATTGGAAGACCGAGCGTCCGACGGGTAACATAACGCTTTATGCCCGTTGGCACGAGGACAAACGGTTTGAGATTGATGTGACACCGTTCCAGAACGAGTTCACCAAGACTTATCATATCAAGACCGCCGCTCAGTTACGCGGCTTTGCGGCTTTGCAGAACGGCCTCTACTCATGGAACGATAGCGTTTGCTACGATGACGCACATTCATACGCAGCGGATAACCTCACCCAGACACAAGCTCCGATGTCCTTCAAAGGCAAGAAAGTCGTGCTGGACAACGATATCGTGCTCTGCGATACGACCGATTGGCAATACTGGGGACGCGGTGCATTTGGTCTGCCGTTCATTCCTATCGGCTGGAAATATGGCGTGTACAACGAGGGAGACCATGCGTTCTATGGCACTTTTGACGGTCAAGGACATACTATTTACGGCATGTACATGGAGAAGAACGGAACCCCGGGATGGAGCAATAATGCAGCCCTGTTCGCCATTGTGGGTGACTCCGCCATTATTCGCAATGTAGGTATCGCTGCTTCCGTGATTGACGGTCAGGACTATAACACTCGCGGACAATACAAAGATGCCGTCAAATATTGGCGTCGTTGCGGCTATAGCGAGCAGGGATGGAATGATGTAGGTATGCTCATCGGAACCACCACAGGAGCCTTCATCGAACAATGCTATGCTGAAGGAAACATCTATTGCACGAGCGCCCATGCGTTCATCGGCAAGATAGACAATTACTGGGCATTGCATAACGACACCGTCTCTAACTGTTATAGCCGCGTCAATGTGTATGACCGATACGGAGAGCCGGAAGGTTCGTTCATGTCCAGCGATTGGTCTTCGACCATCATTAACTGCTATTCCGCCGGAGTTACCAAGGCGGGTATTTGCGGTTGTGCCGGCTCAGGATACGGAACTATCACCCATAACAGCACGTACTACAATAAGGAGTTGGCGCATTCTAAACTCTCATGCGACAATTCCAAAGGCTGCACTACCAACGAGATGCACGCCAAAGCGACATACCAGAACTGGGATTTCGAAAATATCTGGGGACGCAATGAAGCCATCAACGACGGCTATCCGTATCTGCGTATATTCTACGACAATCCGCCTCAAGACAGCCCGGATCCAATTATTGTGACCGGCGTTACACTCAATACAACCGACACAACGCTCATCACCGGACAAACCTTGCAGATGGTGGCGACTATTCTGCCCGCAGAAGCGGAGAACAA
The DNA here is from genome assembly GCA_900317345.1 of uncultured Bacteroidales bacterium. Lineage (GTDB taxonomy): Bacteria > Bacteroidota > Bacteroidia > Bacteroidales > Paludibacteraceae > Colicola. Next base: position 5,170 of record ONGK01000004.1, read on the forward strand.
GAAAGTAACTTGGACTTCTTCCTTATGGGGAACCGGTAGCAGCAATGATTTCGCAAGCGAATGGTTTGAGATGGACGAGAACGGTTTGATTACGACGCACATGTCTCCTAATACATATTTCAATGGTCGTTCCGGCAAGATCCGCGTCATCGCTACTACCGAAGAAGGTGAATATACCGCTGAGTGTATGCTCACTATCGCGCAGCCGAAACTCAACATGGTATGTGTAGCAAGCAGGCGAGTAGGCGAAACGGATTGGAAAGTACTCTATAACCAATATGTTTCCACCTCCATTGAAACGGTAAACTTCGAGTATCTCGTACTGGCATACACCGACCCCGATGATGCACGGGTTGGTTTAACGTGGTCTGTAGATAATACCGACGTGCTGGAGATAACAGAATTAAGTGACACATTATATGACATATGGGGAGCATATAGCACCACTAAATATCATTGCTCGCGTGCCATTGTGCGGGCTAAGCAATCCTCTGAAAATTGGCTGTCGGTTCATGCCTCATTGGCAAATGGTATTACAACCGCTTTGTCGGCACATCCGCAGTTGAATGAACTAACATTTATTTCCATTTGTCAACCCAATTATTCCGCTCCTAATACGGAGATGTCAGTGGGAGAGACGCAGCAACTAATCGCAGATTATTATGCGTATGTGAGCTATGCACCGATTCTTCAATGGTCATCGTCTGACCCCAATGTGTTGACAGTGAACGAAAACGGTCTCGTTACGGCGGTAGGAGACGGTTCTGCTACCATTACTGCCATTGCAGTAGGTACGAATGTATCTGCAACAACAGCCACCATTACCGTTACGGGGATTCAGCCGGAGAGTATTGCCATCAACGGAAGTGCTTGGAATTACATCAGCGTGGGGCAGACCCAACAACTGATTGCTACCGTCCTACCGGAGAATGCAGTAGACAAAACCGTCACTTGGTCGTCTAATAACCCTTCTGTAGCTACCGTGGATCAGAACGGATTAGTGACGGCTGTAGGAACCGGAGACGCGCAGATAACCGCCACTACGACAAACAACCTGAGCGCTACGGTTTGGGTGGTAGTTAGTGCACCTGAACCCGAGAGTATCACCATCAATGAAAAGACCGACAGTGATCTCACACTCTATGTGGGAGATGAGTTCCAACTGACCGTTACCATCCTGCCGGAGACTGCATCGGACAAGAGCGTTACATGGTCTTCTGATAATTCGAGCGTAGTATGGATAAACAGGACAAGCGGTAAGCTAAGAGCAAATAACGAAGGTACAGCCACGATCACTGCCAAAACTACCAACGATTTAGAGGATTACATTACAATTACGGTACTTCCGCTACAACCGACATCTTACACCATCCGCTTCTTGAACTACGACGGTTCGGAGTTGCAGTCCTCGCAAGTACCAGAGGGCAACATGCCTGCGTACACGGGTGCAACACCTACCAAGCCGGAGGATGAAACATACACCTACGAGTTCATCGGTTGGAGTCCGGAGATTGTGACTGCTGCAGCTAATACCGATTATATCGCGCAATTCAGGGCAACGGAGAAAATTATCATCCCTGACACGACCTATTATACCATCACATTCATGGATTGGAATGGCATAGTGCTGCAGTCTTCACAAGTACCGGAAGGCGAAATGCCGGTTTATAATGGCACTACGCCGACGAAACCGGAAGATGAAAACTTCACCTACGAGTTCAGCGGATGGTTGCCGACCATCGTTGCGGCAACGGCAAACGTTACCTATATTGCGCAGTACACGGCTACCAAGAAAGCAGTTTACTATACCGTCACCTTCATGGATTGGGATGGTACAGAACTGTTAGTGGAGCAAGTAGAGGAAGGGCACGACGCAGTTGGTCCCGCGACTACCCCGACACGCGAAGGATATAACTTCACGGGCTGGTCGAAACCCATTACAAATATCACATCAAATCTGATTGTGATTGCCCAATACGAACTCATCCCGCAACCGGTTTACTATACCATCCGCTTCCTGAATTACGACGGTACCGAGTTGCAGTCGTCACAAGTACTTGAAGGTGACATGCCGGTTTATAACGGTACGACACCCACCAAACCCGAAGACGACAACTACACATACGAGTTCAACGGCTGGTCACCGGCACTTGTAGCGGCTACCGCCGATGCTGATTATACCGCACAATTCACGGCAACACCCAAACCACAACCTGCAGACCCGATTACCGTACGGCTCTATCCGGGGGAATGGCAGACGGTATATCTTTATGCGTGGACAGGAACAGGAGAGAATCCTTGCGGTGCTTGGCCGGGAACGGCGGTAACTAAAGATGCCGAGGGCTGGTGGACATACACCTTCGATCAGAGCATCCAAGAGGTCAATATCATCTGGAACAACGGTGCCGGCTACCAGACCTACGATATTACGTCCGTCATCGCCTCTACCTGCTATCAGATAGGCGAGCTCACAGGGTTCTATAATGTGAATATCATCGATTGCGATACTCCTGTCAGCGAGGGCTTTGAGGACATTAATGCAGAAGGCTCCGCTCCGCAAAAGGTAATGATAGATGGCCAAATCTTCATCCTCCGCGGGGAGAAGGTGTATACTTTGCAGGGACAGGAAGTGGAATGATAAATGATGCAAGCAGAGCTTGCTGAATGATGGAATGATGAAAGAAGCAGGCGGGTGCTCAAGTGAGTGCCCGCCTGTTATATAATTTAGATAAGCATCACGTTGTTTGAGTAAATATTCTAGTAGATTTGAGTAAATATTTAGAGACTTTTGAGTAAAAAATGCAAATGATTACCATACAACATCCGGAATTGGGTGCATAGGAAGACCTTTTTATAGAAAAAACACAACCCTTGCGGATTGTGCCAGATGGGAGTGCTTGGTTTAGAAGCGATAGCGGAGGGCGAGGCCGAGTTTCCAGTTCTACGTACTCTTTATCTGGCATCCCCCACGACGAGGAGAATGACCCAAGTGAGAAGGGGCGAGACAAAGAACGAGAGCAATGCCCATCCGAGTGGATCACGATGCCTATTCACAGCCATCCGATAGGCGATATGGACACGGATGAAATAGACCGCCAGCAGCGCCAAGAGGCCGCAAAATACACACAAAAGAATAACAGCAAGGCTTGACATGCCTGCGAAAAGACCAACCAAAAGGTCCTGAAGAGATGCAAATACATTTTCCATAACGGGTGCAAAGGTACTGCTTTTTCGCGAATTATGCAAATTTATTTGACGAAAAAGTCCCAAAAGTTTGCGTATGTGCAATTTTTGTAGTAACTTCGGACTCCGCCTGATTGTAGGAATTCTTAGCTTCGCACGATTATTACCTACAATCTTCCCCCGAATTTACGTTCGCTAAATGTAGCGAACTCCAAATAAACCGGTAAAAACTCTCATTTATGCGAGCATAATTCGATTTTTATACCAATTTATTTGGTAATTCAAATTTTTTGTAGTAAATTTGCAAGCTGAATGAGAAACACCGTCAAATCGTACTATTAGATATGAAATTCCGTACATTACCCATAGTGGCCATCCTCTTTATTGCAGCAGCAATGGTTGTTCAGTCTGCCATCTCTTTTTCGATCGAGAAAGAGCACGTACGAGAAGTGGTGGAATACAAGATGCAGCTGGCGCAGAAGGACTTCTTCTACGTGCTATTGGGTTTTCACAACGCAGCAGACGAGATGCGGAAATATGTGCTGGAGCGTCCGCATAGTGAGCGTGAATTGTTGGAAGCGACCCGTTCGGAACTCAACCGCTATCCGCATATAGACAATATCTACATCAAGTTTGCGCCGGGTGTGTATACGGGCAAGGAACGCAACTATTTCCCGCGTACATACCGTTTTCACGGCCAGACCATCACTACTGCGCACGGTTCGGACAGCCTGGATTACTATGTGCGCGACTGGTATACGGGTGCGCTTCGTTGCGATAGCAACGGCTATTGGTCGGAACCATATATAGGCGCTAGCACACAGACGCTGATAGCCTCCCATTCGCTTAAGATAGAAGACGCGCAGGGAAGGCTGATAGGCGTGGTGGGAAACGATTTTACCATCGAGTGGATTAAAGATATTCTCCAGGATATCAAGCCTCACGCCGAAGCGGTATGCCTGATACACGGCACCAAAGGCAGCCTCATCGCATCGTCCAACAACAGCACTCCGGAGGAAGAGAGTCGATACAAGAGCGACAAACTGCATTGGCGGGTCTATTCGCAGACGCTGTACCCGATAAACATGCAGCTGATGATTGCCGTGCCGAACCGCATCATCTGGCAGAGTATCCAAAAGCGAAGCCTTATCACGCTCTGTGTGCTGATTATCGGTATAGTCGTCCTCGTTCTTCTATTCCGCAGGATTGATTTGAACCGCAAGGCATACCAGCAAGTGGAGAATGAGCACAAGCTCATCCAGAACGAGATGCAGATAGCGAGGAATATCCAGCGGGGTATTCTGGTGCACGACTTCATCGATGATGACCAACTCTCCCTCCATGCTACGCTGGTGCCGATGCAGAGCGTAGGCGGCGACCTGTACGATTTCTACCGCGATGGCGATGATGTGACCTTCATCATCGGCGATGTGAGCGGTAAAGGTATGCCGGCGGCAATGTTCATGAGCGCCACCGTAACGCTCTTCCGTTCCGCGGTCAAGCATCATCTGTCTCCCCATGTTATCATGGAGGAGATTAACTCCACGCTCTCTTCGAATAACAGCCTGATGATGTTCGTCACCGCCTTTATCGGCCGTCTCCATCTGCCTACAGGCCAACTGACATACTGCAACGCCGGTCATCTGCCGCCGCTGATTGTCAAGGACGGGAAATGCCGCTGGTTTGAGATGAAAGAGGTGAATGTGATTTTAGGTTTAGACAGCACCTACCATTTCAGCGAACAATCCATGACGCTTGAGCACGGCGAGCAGATCATCGTCTTTACGGACGGCGTGACCGAAGCGGAGAATACCCGGAAAGAATTGCTGGGTTTTGACCATCTGATGGAGCTGCTGCAAACGGATGAGCAACCGATAGACGACCAAACCATCTATGATACAGTATGCCGGTTTAGCGCCGGAGCGGAGCAATCCGACGACATCGCCATCATGAATATTTCTCGAAAGTAAGGGGGATTGGCACGGTTTTTGTAGTATTTCATCGGACAATGGACAATGGACAATGGACAAAAGACGAAAATGCTATAAAACACTATATCAATTATGCAAAATCCCGTGGATATCAGAGAACTGCAAGAGCGCGTAGAGCGCGAGAGTTCGTTTGTAGATGCCCTTACGTTGGGCATGAATCAAGTTATTGTAGGTCAGAAGCACCTGGTAGAGAGTTTGCTTATTGGTCTGTTGAGCGATGGGCACATATTGTTGGAAGGCGTGCCGGGTTTGGCAAAAACCCTCGCCATCAAGACCTTAAGCGACCTCATCAAGGCGAATTTCAGCCGAATTCAGTTTACTCCGGACTTGCTGCCGGCCGATGTGCTCGGTACGCAGATTTACAGCCAGAAGAGCGAGGAGTTCAAAATCAAACGCGGACCTATCTTCGCTAATTTTGTGTTGGCAGATGAGATTAACCGTGCTCCGGCGAAAGTGCAGAGTGCCTTGCTCGAGGCGATGCAGGAGCGTCAAGTGACCATCGGCGAGCAGACCTTCAAGCTGGACGACCCATTCCTGGTGCTGGCTACCCAGAACCCGATAGAGCAAGAAGGAACGTATCCTCTGCCCGAAGCGCAGACCGACCGTTTCATGCTCAAGGTCGTAATCGGCTATCCGAAGAAAGAAGAAGAGCAGGCTATCATCCGTCAGAACATCGCATCGGAGAAGAAGCAAGTGCTGCCCATCCTGAGCACGGCGGATATCATCAAGGCGCGTAAGATTGTGGAAGAGGTGTACCTGGACGAGAAAATCGAGAAGTACATCGTTGATATCGTGTTCGCTACACGTCAACCGGAAGAGTACGGTCTGAAAGACCTCAAGCAGATGATAGCTTTCGGCGGTAGCCCCCGTGCAAGTATCAACCTCGCCAAGGCCGCTCGCGCGTACGCATTTATTCATAGGAGAGGCTATGTGACGCCGGAAGATGTTCGCGCCGTATGCTACGACGTGCTGCGCCATCGTATCGGTCTGACCTACGAGGCAGAGGCAAACAACCTGACGACGGAAGATATTATCACAGAAGTGCTGAACGCCGTTCAAGTGCCATAATATGACTTCAGAAGAGCTTTTACAAAAAGTTAGGAAGATAGAAATCAAGACCCATGGGTTGAGTCGTAATATCTTCGCAGGCGAATACCACAGCCAGTTCAAAGGCCGCGGTATGGCGTTCAGCGAGGTTCGCGAGTATCAACCGGGCGACGATGTGCGCTCCATCGACTGGAATGTGACGGCGCGCATGAACCGGCCCTATATCAAGGTCTATGAGGAGGAGCGAGAACTGACAGTGATGTTGCTCGTCGATGTGAGCGGAAGCCGTAATTTCGGCACCATCAGCCAGATGAAACGCGACACGATGGCCGAAGTAGCTGCCACACTCGCCTTTTCCACTATCGAGAATAACGATAAAGTGGGCGTGATATTCTTTTCCGACAAAGTGGAGAAATTCATTCCGCCCAAGAAAGGCAAGAGCCATGTGCTCCATATCATCCGCGAGCTGCTGTCGTTTGAGCCCGAAAACAACCGGACGGATATTAATGTGGCGCTGCAATATCTGACCAACGCGCAGAAACGGCGTTGCACAGCGTTCCTGATTTCGGACTTCATCGGACAATGGACAAAGGACAATGGACAATGGAAGAATACGGTTCCGCCGATTGTGATAGCGAGCCGTAAGCATGATTTGAACGCCATACAGATATACGACCGCCGCGATGCCGAGCTGCCGAATGTAGGCCTGCTGAAGGTGAGAGATCCGGAGACGGGTGCGCGTGTATGGACAGACACCGCTCTGGCAAGCACTCGCGCTGCGTACGGACAGGCATGGCATGACCAGCAGGAAGCTCTGGAGCGCGTCTATACCAAAACCGGCATGAATCATGTGTCTATGCGCACGGACGAGGATTTCGTGAAAGCGCTGATGAGGCTTTTCAAGCAATAGACAAAGGACAATGGACAAAGGACAATAGACTAAAATGTTTCGACTGTTATTATTATCTATAGTAGTAAATGCGTCCATCGACTCGACGATGCTGATGATAGGCGACCAGACGGCGATGCACCTGGAGGTGACGCATGAAGCGTCCGAGCAAGTGCAGATGCCCGTTTTCGGCGAGATGCTACAGGACGGTATCGAGATTGTGGAGCGCAGCGGTATTGATACCACTACGTTGCCTGACGGCCGGCTGCAACTGAAGCAAGACCTGACACTTACGAGTTTCAAGGACTCGCTATTCGCTATTGAACCGATAGCTGTGGCGAGCGGAGAAGATACATTCTGGACTGAATCCATGGCGCTCAATGTCATCCAACCCTTCGAAGTGGACAGTTCGCTCGCTATCACGGATATCAAGGATATCGAGAAAGCACCTATCTGGTGGTGGGGCATTTTCCGATGGGTGCTGTTGGCTGTATTAGTATTGGCGCTGGCTGTTGGCGGATATTACCTCTGGCGTTGGTACCAGAAGAACCGCAAGCCTGAAGAAGAAGCCATTGACCCCGAACTGCTGCGTCCGGCAGACGAAGTGGCGCTGGAGAAACTCGACGAGATAAAAGCGCAGAAGATTTGGAAGGACGGCAAGGTCAAAGAATACCAGACCGAACTGACCGATGTGGTGCGTGAGTATATAGGCCGTCGCTTCGACGTCCACAGCACGGAGAAGACCTCCGACGAGACCTTGCACGAGATGAAACCGAAGGTGGATAAAGACCTCTACGAACGCCTACGCAAGATGCTCCAACTGGCAGACCTTGTAAAGTTCGCGAAATGGCACACCACGCCGGACGAGAACGAACAGGCACTCTCCACAGCGTATGACTTCGTCCAAGAGACAAGGGAAGTAGTTAATGAAGAAAATGAAGACGCGAATAAACTCGCTTAATGATGGAATGATGTTATGACTTTTGTAAATCCGGGATATTTATTCTTACTGCTGCTGCTAATACCCATCATCATATGGTATCTATATGAGTTGCGCAAGTCCGATGCGAGTGTGCAGATAAGCGACACAACAGTATTGGATGCCCAGCCCAAGAGTATCCGTATATGGCTGCTGCATGTACCCTTTATACTACGCGTAGCCGTCGTCGCACTTCTCACCGTCGCCCTTGCGCGTCCACAGTTGACCAACAAATGGTCATCGGAGAGCACCGAAGGTATCGACATCATGATGGCGCTTGATATATCCGGTACGATGTTAGCGGAAGACTTGAAGCCGAACCGTCTGGAGGCAGCCAAACAAGTGGCATCGGACTTTGTTGTGGCCCGTCCGAATGACCAGATAGGCCTCGTTGTTTTTGCCGGCGAGAGTTTCACCCAATGCCCGCTGACCACCGACCATGCTGTGCTGGTCAACCTCTTCAAATCGGTTGAATACGGCATGATAGAAGACGGTACGGCTATCGGTCTGGGACTGGCGAACGCCGTGAACCGTATGAAAGACAGCGAGACGAAATCGAAAGTGGTTATTCTGTTGACCGATGGTTCGAACAACCGAGGAGACATCGACCCGCAGACTGCGGCGGAGATAGCCAAGACGTTCGGCATCCGCGTTTATACAGTGGGTGTCGGCAGTTACGGTCAGACACGCGTGCCAGTGAATACCCCGATGGGACGCCAATACGTGACGATGGATTCGGAGTTTGACGAAGGTACATTGCGTAACATCGCCGACATCACAGGCGGTCAGTATTTCCGCGCCACCGACAACAACAGCCTCAAGCGCATCTATGAGCAAATCGACCAGTTAGAGAAGACGAAGATGCGTGTGCGCGAATACAGCAAGCATACCGAGAACTTCGCACCTTTCCTCTATGCCGCACTCGTCTGCCTGCTGCTCGAAATCATCCTGCGCTACTTTGTGCTGCGCACAATCAGTAACTAGACCGCTTAAAAGATAAAAGAACTTAGGTATATATATGTTTAGATTTGCAAATATAGAGATTTTATGGCTGCTATGGGTGATACCTGTCTTTATTGCAGCTTACTGGATCTTGACCAAGCATAAACGCCGCCAATTGGAGCAGTTCGGCGACCCTGAACTCGTTGAGACGCTGATGCCCAATGCCAGCCATGTTCGCCCGGTGGTGAAGTTCGGTATAGTGATGGTAGCCTTGGCACTCCTCATAATTGCCGCCGCACGGCCACAATTCGGTCAGAGCGAGCGGACGGAAAAACGGCAAGGCATCGAAGCTATCGTGGCGCTGGATATCTCCAACTCGATGATGGCGGAAGACGTGGCGCCAAACCGTTTGGATAGAGCAAAACAGATGCTAAGCAAACTGATGGATAACATGGTGAACGACAAAGTGGGACTGGTTGTTTTTGCCGGTGATGCGTTCGTGCAACTGCCTATCACCTGCGATTATGTGTCCGCGAAAATGTTCCTCAACTCCATCAAACCGGAACTGATTAAGACACAAGGCACGGCTATAGGAGCCGCTTTGAGTACGTCCATCCGCTGTTTCGGCGAGCAAAGCGAAGCAAGTCGTGCTATCATCCTCATCACTGATGGAGAAAACCATGAAGATGACGCAGTGGCGGTCGCCAAGCGTGCCAAAGAAGCAGGAATTCAAGTGCTGGTTGTCGGTATCGGTAAACCCGAAGGCAGTCCTATTCCTGTACCCGGCACCAATAACTTCATCAAAGACCGTCAAGGCAATGTTGTGGTTAGCAAGCTCAACGAGGAGATGTGCCGCGAGATAGCGCAGGCAGGCGGCGGTATATATGTCCGCTGCGATAACACCAATACCGCTACCAAAGCCATCCAGAAAGAACTGGACAAACTGGCGACGCAGGAGATAGAGACACAGGTGTATACCGACTACAATGAGCAATTCCAGACATTCGCATTGTTAGCGTTGCTGCTCCTCGTGGTGGACTACTTCATCTTCAACCGTAAGAACAAAGCAATCACAAGACTTGATATTTTCGGGGAGGAAAAGAAATGAAACGATTAATAGTATTTTTATCCATTGTCCTTTGCCCCTTGTCCATTGTCCTGGCGCAGAAAGAAGCCGGCGATGTTCGCAAAGGCAATCGCGAGTATAGAAAGCAGAACTTCACGGAAGCGGAAGTGAGTTACCGTCGAGGTCTGGATGTGAACAAGGACAGCTATGAGGCGCATTACAACTTAGGCGATGCGCTATTCAAACAAGACAAATACGCAGACGCTCAGACGGAGTTTGAAACCGCAGCAAAGATGTTGGATAAGAAAGAGGACAAAGAGCGCTACGCCAAGGCGATGCATAACATCGGCAACTGTAATTTTGCCCAGCAGCAGTACGACAAAGCCGTGGCTGCTTATCAGGAATCATTGCGCGCGAATCCCAGAGATAACGATACGCGGTATAACTTGGTGAAAGCGATGGAGATGCTGCAGCAACAGCAGCAAAATCAGCAACAGAACCAAGACCAGCAGAAACAGGACCAACAGCAGCAACAGCAACAACAGGAACAAGAGCAAAATCAGGACCAACAGCAGCAAGAGCAGCAAGAGCAGGAACAGCAGAACCAAGACCAGATGGACAAAGAGACCGCTGAACAGATTTTGCAAGCCCTGGAGCAAGACGAGCAGGATACACAAGAGAAGATGCAACGGCAGCAAGGCAAGAAGCGCCGCGTAGAAAAAGAATGGTAATATGAGACATAAATTATTTATACTATTGAGTGTTCTTGGCATGGCGCTATCGTGCTTTGCCGAGGATGTCGTTTTCAAAGCACAGGCGCCCGGGCAAGTCATTGTGGGCCGTCCATTCCAATTGACGTACACGGTGAACCAACGCAGCCGCGACCTGCGCGCCCCGGAGTTCTCGAACTTTGACGTGCTTGCGGGTCCGTATACTTCGACCAGCAGCAGTACATCGTTTGTGAACGGGCATCGAACATCGTCTTTCTCCCAGACTTACACCTACACACTTATGGCGCAAAAAGCCGGTACTTTCACCATCGCTCCGGCAACGATAAAGGTGGATGGCGAGAACGTACAGTCCAACGGCGTCCGCATACAGGTGCTGCCCGAAGACGAACAATCCGCGGAGCAGCAGTCTAACAGCGCAAGCGGTCCAACAGCAACGCGGTCTAACAGCGGAGCGGTCCAACAGTCCGAAGAACGGTCTAATAGTGACAACCTCTTCGTACGAACGATTGCCTCCAAGACCCGCGTTCACGAGCAAGAGGCGCTGATGGTGACGTACAAGCTCTATTTCGCGAACGTCGATGTGGCACAACTGACCAACAATACCAAACTGCCGGAATTTACCGGTTTCCTTAAACAGGAACTTGAGCAGGGCGAGATACAGACGCAGTTGGAGCACTACAACGGCCGCAACTACCAGACCGCAGTGCTCTATCGCACCATCCTCTATCCGCAGCACTCCGGTGATATCAAGATAGACCCGGCGCATTTCGAGGCTGTATTGCGCGTGCAGACACGCCAGCAAGTGCGCTCTATCTTCGATGATTTCTTCGGTTCGTATACCAATGTGACGAAGATGCTCACCGCGCCGGGTGTAACCATTCATGTGTCTGCTCTGCCCGGTGGCAAGCCAGCCGGCTTCTCCGGTGGAGTGGGTAAGTTCAGTCTTACGCCGACTATCAGCCAGACAGAACTGCAAACCAATGATGCGGTAACTATCAAGCTGGATATCACAGGTGCAGGAAACATGAAACTGCTCAAGACACCAGCCATCGACTGGCCGGAAGGCTTTGAGCCGTATGACCCGAAAGTGACTAATAACTTTAATACGACAACAGCTGGTGTGAGTGGCACCAAATCTATTGAGTATCTGGCTATTCCGCGCAGTCCGGGAGAGTACACTATCCCTTCGGTCAAGTTCAGTTATTTCGATATTGAGGACAAGGTCTATAAGACGCTTAGCACACCCGAATACACGATTCATGTGAGGAGGGGTGCTAACGAATCACCAGCTAACGGCCAAGAACCAGTAGCCGTGTCATACACCCACAAGGAAGACATTAAGCAACTGGGCTCAGACATCCGCTATATTGACACAAAGCCGCTCAAGCAATCCAAAATTGCTGACCGCCAGCGGCTAACGGCCAACAGCCAAACCATTTGGCTATGGTATATCGTGCCTCTTGTCATTGCCATCCTACTGCTTGTGGTGATGCGCAAGCAGATTAAAGAGGCGGCAGATATCAACCGTGTGCGCTACAAACGTGCAAACAAAGTGGCGCAGAAGCGTCTCAAAGCCGCTGCAACCGCACTGAAAGCCAATGACAAGGCGAAGTTCTATGAAGAAATAGAACGCGCTGCATGGACCTATTTAAGTGACCGCTTGTCTATTCCAACCGCGGAACTGAACAAGGATAATATCGCATCCCTATTGCGTCAGAAGGGTGTGAGCGAAGCGCGTGTGGATGAGGTGATGCAAGTGCTGTCTACTGCAGAGTTTGCTCGGTATGCGCCTTCGACGGACCATACGATGGATGATCTCTACACAGCGACAACAAATTTGATTAACAATCTGGAAAACGAAAAAATATGAAACGCTTTATAACATTTTTATCTTTTGTCCTTTGTCCTTTGTCCATCGTCCTGGTCAATGCGCAGACCACTTTTGATCAAGCCAATGCAGCATACGCAGAGGGGCGCTATGATGAAGCAGCAACGCTATATCAGGCGATGATAGATGAGGCCCCGAACGCTACATTATACTATAACTTGGGCAATGCGCAATACAAGCAAGGCGAACTGGCGCAAGCTATCCTGGCCTACGAACGGGCGCTGCGTCTGGACCCTAAAAACAAAGATGCGAAGTACAATCTTGCCTTTGCGCAGAGCCGCATAACAGATAATATCGTTGAGCAGGATTTCTTCCTCTCCACGTGGGCTCGTGCTGTACGCAACGCCCTGCGTGAAAGAACTTGGTGGGTGCTGTCTATCTCCCTGTTTATCTTGGCGTTAGCAGGACTGCTGCTCTTTCTTCTCGGGCGTGAGTTGTGGCTCCGCAGAACGGCTTTTCATATTGCATGGATAGCACTCTTGTTCTCCCTGATATCGGGTCTTAATGCCGGTTCGTTGCACCAGCGCGACACATTGCGTAACGAAGCTATTATCACGCAAGGTGTTGTCAACGCCAAATCTTCCCCCGACCGCTCCGGAACAGACCTGTTCACGTTGCATGAAGGCACGAAAGTGACCATCCGTGAGACAATAGGCGAATGGGTGAATATACGGGTCGGTAATAACGAAGGCTGGCTGCGGTCTTCCAACTTGGAACGGATATAAAAGAAGTCTCAAACGAGACTTTTTTTTATTTATTCTTGCGTATATAAAAAAAAAGTTGTAACTTTGTGCGCTAATTTGGAATTTAATCGGAAATCAATCTATACAAAAACACGCCGATATGTCTTCAGAGCATCCCAAGAAACGCGTTTTAGTGACCTATGTAGAGGCCGGTTTCGGTCATATTACTACGGCTAACTCTATCGCTAACGCCATAGAGGCACTCCATGATCCGAACATTGAAGTGATCCGGAAGTACATGTTCAAAGACAACCCTGTCTTGCGGAAGATTGAGCAGCGGTTCGTGAAGGATGTCAAGTGGGCGAATACGTTCCCCTTGCACAACTATATCCAGATGTGGGCCACCCATATCGGCGGTATTCATAATTCGCTGCCTTTTGTGGTGTCGTCCTTCTATGGCCGTGCCACTAAGATTTATTACAAAGAGTTGGAGGAGATCAAGCCGGATATCATCATTGATACCCATTATCTCTCTTCATACCTATCCACGCAGTATCGCGATCGTTTCGATCCGCACGTGAAAGTGGTGACATACGACCCAGACAACAGTGTACACAACTGGTGGAATATCAATGTGGATAAATTCATTGTGAACTGTCTGATGGCCTTCCACGATGCTCTTAAGCACGACTTTTCCCGCAAGCAGCTGATGGTTGTTCCTTTTGTGACGCGCAAGGAGATTATGGACGTGACGGAGGACAAGGCGTTCTATCGTGAGAAATACGGATTGCCGCAGGACCGCTTCACGGTGATGGTTGCTGCGGGCGGTTACGGCAAATCCGGCATGAATCGTGTTGTGGCGGCGCTGATGCGGGTTAAACATCCCATTACGCTTATTGCCATTTGCGGAACGAACGCGCGCCTTTACCGTCGCTTGCAACGCCTGAAGGAGAAGGCTCCTTCGCATATCGATTTGCGGCCGTACGAGTTTGTCGACAAGGTGTATGAACTGAACCGCGCAGCAGATGTTCTGCTGACGAAGGGCGGTCCTAACGCAATGCTGGATAGTGTGCTTATGGGTGTGCCTATCGGTGTGTTCTATTGTGCATCGGAGATTGAATATATTTCCACCTATTTGTTCACGGATGTGCTCAACTGTGGCCGGTCCTTCAACCGTTCATGGCGCATCGTCAAGTGGATAAACGAGTGTGTGGCTGACCCGGAGATACTTGATATCTACAAGGTGGCTACAGAGAAAGTTCGCCGTGAAGGCAATGGCGCCGTGCAAATAGCGGAGTTTATACAGACGTACGAATGATAGATTGACATGAGCGACCGCAATCATACAGCATCCGAAAACCGCTCCGTGGCATCGCGCTTCAAGCCGTCCATGGTGGTTTGGCCTATCTTGTTCGGTCTTGTGGGTGTAGCGTATATGTTATGGCGGGAGATGCACAATGGCCTTCCCGATGAGACGCTCAGTTTGGCGGACCATTGGTGGGTGTTTGTGATTTTGGTGGTGCTGTTCACGCTCTTCAAGGATTTCTCGGGCATGTATCGTCTGCGTGTCATGTCCGGTGCGCCGCTCAAGTTCCGCCAGCTTTTCCGCATACGTATGCTGTATGAGTTCACCTCTGCGGTCACTCCGTCCGCTGCAGGCGGGTCGTCGCTGGAGGTGGTGTTTATTCACCGCGAGGGCATCAAATTCAGCCGGGCAACCTCTATGACAATTCTGGCGCTTTTCATGGATGAACTGCTGATGATAGTGTTGTTCCCGTTCCTATTGCTGTTTATTCCATACGGCGAGCTGTTCACAGCGGAAGGGTATTTCCAATACGGTTATCTATGGGCGTTTATTATCGGGTATGCGATGAAGTTCGTATGGGTGACGCTTTTGTTCATAGGCCTGTTCTGCAAACCTTCGGTATTCCCGAAAATCATTGGATTTGTCTGCTCGTTGAAGTTCCTCCGTCGCTATAAATACCGTGCTCTCCGGACGGCTGTTGAGTTGCGCCAGTGCGCGCAAGAAATCCGCCATGAGTCGTGGGGATATTGGGTGCGTATAGCGCTTTCTACCATCGGAATATGGGGCTTCCGTTTCTTGATAGCGAATATGGCGATTATGATTTTCAATCCGCTGTCCGGAGCTGACAATCTGATGTGTTTTGCGCGGCAGTATATCTTGGGAATCGTTTGTATGATTGTACCTACGCCGGGAGGTAGCGGTTTTGCCGAAATCATGTTTGGCGACTTCTTGGCAGAGTATATTTCGCAGAAAATGTCTACGGTGGTCATTACATCCATCTGGCGTTTGCTGACTTACTATTATTATTTAATTGTCGGGGTAATTATCCTGCCTCAATGGCTTGGCAAGAGCCAGTTGTTTAAAAAACGCCATGCAAGCAAGTGATATTCTCTTTTGTATCTTCAATTACCATGAAGCCGCTAATGCTGAGTTCCTTTACCGGGAGCTCCGCCCGTCTTTTGAATGTCATATAATTGACGCAGATAGCGGCCAGCGGCCGGACGCGTGCGATGGGGATACAGTCTATTTGCCGAACGTCTATTACAGTGGAATGATGCATCATGCCATCACTATGGCGGATGAGGGCAATTATCCCTTTTTATTCTTCATCTGCTCCGATGTGCTGATGTCGCATGAGGCGCTGGAGCAATTGAAGCATATTCTTCTGACGGAGTCTTTCGAAGGAGTGGGTGTCTATTGCCCGGCTCACGCGGATGACTCCTATACATGGGCTGCGTGGTCTTATTCGCGGCATAGCGGCCAGCGCCGCACGGTGGCTTTTGCGGAAGGTATGCTGGGTATGTACGCAAAGCCGGTCTATAAGCAGCTGGAGCCGCTTGATATTAATCCGCATGGCTGGGGTCTCGACCTCGTGGCATGCTTCTATGCACGGTATTGGGGATTGAGATGCGAGATAGACGACCGCTTGACCATTACCCACCCGAAAGGGGATGTGCATAAGAACACACTCGCGCGCAACGAGGCGCGCGCGTATCTAATGAGGTATCCGGAGGGAAAGGCAATAAGACGGTATTGGGTGGCTTGCTCGCTGCGCAATGCCGGCATCCAATTATTTATCTTGCCTAGCTCTTATCGTAAGTGGCTGAAATTCTTCTTACCGGTATATCGCTTCTTTCATCGCAGATGAAATCATTTCCATCGGTAGCCCACCACTAAGGAGACGGACTGAGGATAGATGAGTGCGTCGGCTATTTCCTGTCCTTTCATATCACTGTAAAAGCCTGCTATATCGGACAAACTGATTTTGTAGTGGGCGTTGATTTGCATGCCGAAGGTGAACTCATACCCCACCGTCAGACACACGCCGAAATGGTTGTCGTGAAGACGGTACAGATGGCTGTAGTCATGCGTGTCGGTGGATGGCTGGACTGTGGTCGGGTCATCCCAGTTCTTGTACTTGTCTTTCACGTTCGAGGCAAAAGTGAAATGGGTGTATATGCCGCCGCCGAACTGGACATAGCCTTTCTGCATGTTACCGAAACGACCTAAGAAATAGACTGGGATTTCAGCGCCAAACGACCATAAGGTATTGGCTGTATCCGTAGCCGCGAAATAGTTCTGTTGTGCTGTGAATATGACTTGCGGTTGGATGGAGAAATGTTTGGTCACGCGGAAATCGATGAAGCCGCCCAACTCAGCGCCGATACGCATATACGAACTCATCGGTTTGTGATTCCTGGTGATGATGAAATTGCTTATGTTAGCGCCGGCGAATAGACCTCCGGACACCAGACGAGGCAGTTTCTCCTGGTCCAGCGAATCCAGCATACGCTCTGTATCGAACTCCACCAACTGTTGCTTGACTTCGTCTAATTTGACAACCAACGCAGAGTCTTTGGCTTGCGCTGCAAGCCCTATAGCTACGCAGGACATAGCGATGATAAGGATGAACTTTTTCATGTTACAATGCGATTCGAACGGTTAATTTTACTCCATTTCTTCCCCAAGCACCAATTCGTCGGCGACCATGAATCATCATTGGATTGCCGGTGTCGGTAAATGTCTCTTGCCCGTTAGCATCCAGATATACTGGTTGTGGACCGACTGTTGCGTGGTTCTCGTCAATTGCCATTTTTTGTATCATATAGGGCAATTCATAGTCATTGTACGTGAGTCGGCGAACATAGTCGATTCGGATAATCTTCAGAATATTCTCAAATCCCGCAGTTAGCTCCAGGTACGGTAGCTTGCCGATAGGCGACGAGGTACGGTAATTATCCTTGATGTATCCGCTATTATCAAACGCATTGTTGATGTTGCCGCCTTCCCACGCGGTGTGCGGGAAATCGTATAATCCGCTTCCTGTCTCCAGGAAGGGGTTGTTTTTCTTCGTCAAACCGCCGTACACACCGGCAATGCTCACTACGCCGCGGAGTTTGAGTTTGTTGATGCCCGGGATGCGGTTGAGTATCCAACCCTTGAAATAATAGGTTGCGAAGAGCGAGACATACTGGTCCATCATGAATTCCATTGGCTTCATCTGGTTGAACGAGCGTTGCGCTAACAATATACTCGTACTGGTCTGCGGGATATGAAGTTTGGTAAACGGCACTTTCTGCCAAATCATACCGGTCTGAATACGCATATCCAGATGGCCGAAGGCGGAGAACCAGAAACGTTTGTCAAATAGAATCTCTGTCTTGTTGTAGATGAAGCCATCGCCGCCGTTGTGCCGGTCGTCCAGATAGCCCACTGTGTGCGTCAAATTAATTGTTGGAGCATCTTTCTCCAGTCCCCACGGGTTCTTGATGCCGTTTCGGTCAATAGCTGTCATAGAACCGGGCGAGTACTCCAATTCAAATACGCCTTCATAGTTGCGGTACGAACCGATGTTTGTTAGTGAGGAAACATAGGATGTATCTGTGCCCGAGATCTGTTGGGTCCAGTCTACGCGATTGTAGAGCAGAGAACCGGCAGCACGGTTGTTCGTGAAATCGAACGAAGTGCGGAGCATTAGGTTGTTCTTCCATTCTTTCATATACTCTGCTTTCGCGTGGAACACGTACTGCGCGAAAGGCATCGTGGGTGTACCCGTTGGGATGGACATGATGATGTTATCCCTTCGAACCACATCGGTTACCTGTCCCGGTTCCTCGACGTCATACTGTGCCATTAGTTGAATATGATGGCGCCAGCCGTCATAGGGCTGGTCCTTATGCTTGTTAAAGGTATAGACGAACGTGGCGTTGTATTTCGGCAGCAGATCTTTGGTGCCGAACGCGACATATCCTCGGAAGAAAAACTGGTCATGAAGTCGCGCAGTGGAGTTGCCGCCGACGCGCAGACGCACTCCTTCAAGCATATTCCAGCTAACAAAGTTATATATCGGACCGAAGTCGAACTTACTAAGGTACATGAACTCAGCCTTTCGCGTCGGGATATATTCGGTGGTAATGGCATTGACAAACAGTGCCAGACTGTTAAACTTAGGCGTGTTGGTGAATTCGCGCACCAGGTCCACCACCGAACTCTCATATTTGGTCAGTGGCTCGGGACGCATGTCGTCCGTCCATTGGCCTTCCCATACGAGCTCCGCGGTCGTGTCGTTAATCTCCGGGTCCGGACCGGACAAGGCAGAGAAGGTCTCTTTGGCAATAGGCGTTTCCATGTCCCAGTCGGTGTAGATCTTCGTCTGCCGCGCTAACATACCACGCTTACTGTTGATAATATAGAATTTAGCGTAGGTACTGGTCCTATCCGGTGCCCATAAGCCGTTCTCTAACTGCTTGTAGCTGTGCTCAATAGAGAAATTGCTGACGAAGTTAAGGTTGATATCCGGCGGGATATTAATGGCGTATTTCTTGAGTCGGTACGTGCTGTCATTCACGATATACAGGTGTCCGGTGAAACCGTAACTCTCCGAGTTAACCGGCACGAACGCGAGGTCAATACACGGATAACCGTCCACCATAATGGTATCCATAATATAGTACTGATAGAACGTCACGGCGATGGTGGAACTCAATGGTGAGACGAAACGGTTGAACAGCAGGTTCATACTGTTATCGTTGATATCTACGTCCTTGAAGATGGCATTGATGTTCTGCTGGAACGACTGCGAACCGATAATGCTCTCTATACCGAATATGCGCTTCTTGTCCAGCACCTTCTTCTCACGGTGCGGTTTGCGCTGGTAATACTCTGTATTCAGGTGTTCGCGGATGCTGACCGTTACGTTCGGGTAAACGCCCGTGGTGTCGATATATTTCTTGACGAACTGGAAGTCTTTCCAGAATGGTTTCTCCCAATTGACCTTGATATTATCCAACGCAAACGACATGCGTGAATAGGATTTAGCGGTGTACTGGTCCGCACTTTGCACGCAGAACGAGTCCTTGTGGGCGATGACGTTCTTTATCAGTTCAACGGCAGGATTGCCTTTGCGCCTGTATTCACGTTTACGGTGCTTTGGCGTCACCACTATATCCTGCAGACCATAGACATCAGGCGTCATTTTGAGTTTGACGTTTTTCCGGTTCTGACCTTTTTTCAGGGTCAGCATCTCGGTCTTGTAGCCGATCATCTGGAAATGCAGGGTGGTGTAACCGGCTGTATTACTGATGCTGAAATTACCATCAATATCGGATGTGGTACCTATCTCGGATGGCACCATTCCCTTGTTGGTGGTGGATTTGAGGAAGTAGATTTGCACGAACGGCAGCGTCTCGCCGGTATCGCCATCTACGACCACGCCGGAGATGCTGGTGGTCTGTGCCGCTTCCTGGGCCCACAGCAACGATGCCGCACCCAACAATAAACAACTAATATACAGTTTCAGTTTCTTCACGCTTAAACTCTTAAACTTCTTAAACTCTTAAACTCTCAAACTTCTTGAACTCTCAAACTCTGCTCGTGTATGAGTTCCCATATTTTTAAAATAAAGTCCTCCGGCAGCCCGTAATTGGTACCCCGCAGTCTCTCAACAATCTGCTGGTAGCGTTCGGGTTGCAGCGGAGCTACGCCGTGTGCTTTCTTCCATTCGCCGATGCGCCGGCTTACCTCCATTCGCGCCGCGATAGTGCCCCATAACCGGTCGTCCAACTCATCTATCTCTGCCCGGAACCAGTTCAGTTCTTTCTGGTCATCGGATGGGCAAATCAGACTGGCGAGACACAATCGAGAGAGAAGCGGGTCGAGGGCGTCACGTAGTCTTGTCGGAGTCAGTTGCTGGGCATTATCCGATAGCGCAGCCTCCGGGTGGCAATGCACTTCAATCATTGCGCCGTCCAAATCCAACTCCGCCACTTTCTCCAGCAAGGCAGGCACTTGTGCAGCATCGCCGCTCATGTGACTCGGGTCCAGCAGCATCGGGATGTCCGGACGCGCCAAGCGAATGGTGTGCGCCATGTTCCAGCAGGGTTTGTGTCCACATCCGCGATGAACGGCTATTACCGGCACACCTGTTTTCTCCAGTCGCTCGATATTTCCCAACCACAGCTGTGCATCCGCGTTCACCGGGTTCTTGATAAGAATGGCTTTCGGAGCGGCCGTAGAGCCACCGGTATAGCGGTCGATAGCCTCTGCCATCGCCTCTACGGCAATCGGGTTAGCACTGGTCCGTGCGCCCAGCCATAAGTAGTCCATCCCGGCTTCTATTGCCAGCCGTACATGGTCCGGCAGCGCTACCTCGGTAGCCACAGGCACACCAAAGGTAGCTTTCACCTCCTGCAGCCATTTCAGCCCTTCTTCGCCTGCACCCTTGAACGAATACGGACTGGTACGCGGTTTCCATGCGCCCGCGCGAAAGACAAACCTGAAATCTGAGGTATTGAACCTCAGATCGCAAATCTGCTTTGCGGTTTCCATCACCTGTTCACGGCTCTCTGCCGCGCATGGCCCCAAGATATATATAGGGTACTTCCCGTCACCCATAACCCGTAATCCGTTACCTGTAGTCTGTAACCCTTAATAAATTAGCTGCAGACGGAACAGCATGCTCTCCGGATTAACGATATTACCCTTACCGTCAACCTCGTAGTAATAATCCGAATTGGTCAACTGTACGTCCACATACCCAACGCCCACACGGTAGTCGATATACTGGGTGTAGTACGCCACGGTGCCGTCCACCAAGGTGTCTGTCATGAACATACTGGTCGGCAGCGCCACCTGATAGGCGTATTTTGAACCGCCGTTGAACTCACGGCAGATGGTCCAGTTGCCGAAGTTATACACGCCGGCATCAATCTCCGGCACATCGAAACTGTAGTAGAACTGTTTAGCCACGGTGTCGAACATCCAATCGGCGGTATACACATTCAAGTCCAGGGTACGAACATGTTTCTGCTCCCATGGAACCTCTTGTTTACAAGCCGTGAAACACCACGTTGCTGCGCATAGCAGACTGATAAAAATATATTTTTTCATATCAACTCTTAAACTTCTTAAACCCTTAAACTCTCTCACTCCTTCCGCTCCACAATATTGTCCAGGAATCCCATCTGGATGGCTTCGTCAGCTTTCATCCATTTGTCGCGGTCGCACAGTGCCTCAATCTCTTCCAGCGACTGACCGCTGTTATCTGCCAGCACTTTGTACAGGTCTTGCTTCAAACTCTCCATCTCTTTGAGATGAATGGCTTGGTCTTTGAAGGTTGAGTAACCGATGCCTGAACTGGGCTGATGAATCATGAATCGCGAGTAGGGCAGGGCGGAGCGGTGACCTTTCTCACCGCTGGAAGCGATGACAGCCGCCATCGATGCAGCCAGGCCCAGTACAGTGGTGTACACCGGCGATTTGATGAATTTCATCACCGAAATCAGTTCGAGGCCGGAATATACTTCGCCGCCGCCTGAATTGATATAGAGGTGAATGGGGTCATGGTTGAGCGAGTCGAGGAACAGCAACTGTGCTACCAGCGTATCCATCGTGTCGCCTACTACTTCGCCGCTCAGGAACAGGATGCGGTCCATCATCAAGCGGCTGAACACATCCAGTTGGGTGATGTTTAATGGCCGCTCTTCAATAATGTAAGGATTGAAAAGTCTATCCTTCGGATTAATTGTATTTTCTTTCATATCTTTCTACTTTCTACTTTCTACTTTGAGCGCAGCGGTCTTTTATCTCTCAATCGCTGCGCATTTGTATGCGAGGTATGATTTTTCGTCGTCGTTGAGCAGCGGCGAGACCTCTTTGTATACGCGCACATGATATGCGTTGAGCCAGTCTATCTCTTCGTCCGTCATCAGACTCATCTCGATGAGCGAGGTGTCGTAGAAGCAGAGCGTGAGCGTCTCGAACGCCAGCCATTCGTCTTCGGTAGTCGCCTCTTTGGTCTGCTTGGCAGGGATGACGGTTATCAGGTTCTCCGTGCGGATACCCCATTTGCCGGTGCGGTAGATGCCTGGTTCGTCGGATACGATATGTCCTATCTCTAACGGCGTCGGGTTATTGTCCGTGCGCACGTTCTGCGGTCCTTCGTGGCAGCCGAGGAAATGGCCTACGCCGTGGCCTGTGCCGTGACCGAACGTGATGCCGGCTGCCCACATGTACTGCTTCGCCAGCGCATCGAGTTGGTTGCCCCGTGTGCCGCGCGGGAAGCGGGCAGTCGCCAGCGCGATATGTCCTTTGAGCACGTAGGTATAATCCAGTTTGGCCTGCTCGGGTTTGCGTCCGCCGAGCCATATGGTACGAGTGATATCGGTAGTGCCGTCCAGGTACTGACCGCCGCTGTCCAGGAGCAGCATACCTTCGGGTTTCACCTCTGCGCAGTTATCTTTCGTCGCTGCATAATGAACAATCGCGCCGTTAGCTTGATAACCGGCTATCGTGCCGAAGGACTCCTCCACGAAGTTATCTCCCATCGCGCGGAACTCATGCAATTTCTCCATCAAGTCCCACTCCGTCAATCTGGCTCCTGACTCCTGACTCATGAACGCTTCCTCTTCCAGCCATTTGAAGAACCGCGTGAGTGCCGCTCCGTCCTGCCGCATGGCGATGTGCTCGCCTTCCAGCTCCACGGTGTTCTTCTTCGCTTTGTCGACCAGTATCGGCGATTTGATGTTTTTGGTCCTGACTCCTGACTCCTGGTTCCTAATAGCCTCAAACAGCGCCTCGTTGACGCGTGCGCCATCGTAGAAGACGGTTCCGCTCAGACCTTTGATATAATCAAACACCGCCTCGTACGGTTGTACGTCGATATTGTTGAAGTCGAGGTAGTTCTGCGCCGCCGCGTCAAGCTTGTTCGCATCCACGAAGAGCGTACATTTGTCCGCCTCGAGCACCACATAGGAGATGACAACAGGGTTGTATTCCACATCATTGCCGCGGATGTTCAGCAGCCATGCTATCTCGTCCAGCGCGCTGACAATCAGCGCGTAACGTCCTGATTCCTCACTCCTGACTCCTGGTTCTAACAATCCCCGAATTTTCGCCAGCTTGCTCTCCACCGTCTCGCCGGCAAAATCGGCAGAGTAGGGATAGAGCTTGTCCTGCGGGATAGTCGGACGTCCTTCGGTCCAGAGCGGCTTAATCAGGTCAATCGACTTCATCTCGATGCCTGCTTCCGCCAGTTGCTCTTTCCATGCCCGGAAGTCGTTCACCGAGAACATCTCCGGATTCAGTCCAACCGTTAAGCCGGTTAATGGTTCATGGTTCATGGTTAATGGTTCATGTTTCATCAGCCATTCCACGATGCTTGGACAATCGACATCACTCTCGCGCATCAGTTCGATGCCCGTACCTTCCAGTTCGATGCCGGCCTGCAGATAATATCGGCTGTCGGTCCATAGCAGCGCTTTGTCCATCGTCACCACTACGGTGCCTGCTTCGCCGTTGAAGCCCGAAAGCCACTGCATCTCGCACCAGTGCGCCGCCATATATTCGCTGGCGTGCGGGTCGTTGCCGGGCACGACATACGCGCTCAATCCGTTGGCGCGCATGGCAGCGCGTAGGCCTTGTATTTTCTCTTGAACGTTCATATAAAAACAAATTTGGGTGCAAAGATACTGCTTTTTTTGCATATATGCAAATAAAAAGAGAAAAATCGCCCGTGTGAGCGATTTTTCCTTTGTAATTCGGTCGTACCCGATTAACTGTTCACCACGGCGCGAGCCATAGCGTCTTTGTAGTACTGCTGGTCAACGAAGACATCCTCCTTATACGGGTTGATGTTGCGTTTCTTAGCCTGGTACATGATATAACCGAAGGCAATGACGTTGGTCACAAGTGCGAGAGCACTGATAACCAGCATAGCCGTCGGATTAGCAGCCGTAGCACCTTCGGCAGCCACCGTGGTATGCGCAACTACTTCGTCACCCAGACCGGAAGCAGCATAGATGGCGTTGATGGTCTCAATACCATTGACATACTGCGTCGGCAGGACAGCCCATGAGAAGAACTGCTTGCCGTTGAAGAAGGTCTCCTGGAAGAGCGGGAATACCTGTGCAAACATACACCAAATCGCCAGGGTGTTAGCACGGTTCTGAATCCAACCGCCACGGTTCCAGCAAACAGCAGCAATCGTCGGAGCGAGCAGCAGAGCGATACCGCAGTACCAGCTATGCGTCGGCAGGCAGTTGTAGGTATAAGCGAAGTTCCAGATGTCATACACCACGATGAACACCCAAGTCATGTCCGCCCAAATCATATCTTTCTTGTCCTTGGAAGGATAGACATTCCACCATGCGGTCATACAGAAGATGTTGAACAAGCCGGCAAGTCCGTTGAACACGTTGTGCCAGCCGCCATACAACCACACACCTTCGCTCGACAGCCACCATTTGTTCCAACCGCAGATAGCGGACTCGAAATCCGAGCAAACAGCGATGAGGATGTTGATTGCTACGATGATGAACGGGAACGGCTTGAACCAGCGCTTGGAGCCGATACCCCACTCGTACTTAATCATCATGAAACCGATACAGCCGGTCAGGGCAGCGTACAGTTTCGCATAGTGGAACCAGCCGTTCATGTACACATGTGTCTGGTTGTTCAG
The DNA here is from genome assembly GCA_900317345.1 of uncultured Bacteroidales bacterium. GTDB lineage: Bacteria > Bacteroidota > Bacteroidia > Bacteroidales > Paludibacteraceae > Colicola. The sequence goes on from ONGK01000004.1 coordinate 30,550, forward strand.
CGCCCAGTCGGCCCCCATACGTGCACCTACTGCGATGGCAATGAAATAGACCGTCAGCGCCAGCGGAATGGCAAAGAACGTGATAGCTCCACCGAGTTTGGTACGACGCGCAAACTCATTCCACAAGATCAGTCCTGCAAGGACCACAAAAAGCATAACCCATTGAATCAGGGCGTGCTCTCCATAAACTTGAAAAAACATAGATTAGTAATTTTTTAAGATTAAATGATTAATTATAATCGGTATATCGCGTTTCGATATGTCGATATTTCACTCTTAAACTCTTAAACTCTTAAACTTCTTGAACTCTTAAACTCTTTTGCATAGCTCCAAATAGCCCAAATGGCGGTCACGGCGAGGGACATCGGCAGGCCCACCGTCAGGAGCTCCATCGGATTCCATGCCAGAAACTCGCCGTTGATGAGGTGGTCAACGAGCAACATGATTGTTCCGCCCCAAAGCATGAGCTCCAAGGTCTTTAGGTTACGTCCGACAAACGTGTCGGTCTGTTTGGTGCAAACACGATAGACAGTCGTCGCTATCGCTTGCGTTAATGGTACTAAGAAACACATAATATCAATTTACAATTTACAATTTACAATTTATTGTGGCACCACAATCTCCTTTATCTCCACTTCGTTGCCTCGGAGCAGCCATGTCTTCTCACTGCCGCAATGCGGACAGGTCTTGCCGTGCGCCACGGTCGGATAGTCTTTGCCACAACCGTCGCAATGCGTCACGGCAGGGATGGGTTCAATAATCAGTTCGCAGCCTTTAAGCATCTCTTCTTTGTCCGCCGCCCAGCGCCAGCAGTCGGTCAGGTACTCCGGCACGATAGTGCTCACCTCGCCGATGTTCATCACCACCGACGAGACATGCGTCACGCCATTCTCTTCTGCGGCTTTCTTGACATCCCGAATAATATAGAATACGATGCCTAATTCGTGCATGGCTTTTGTCTTTGAGCGTCAACGGTCTTTCTACTTTCTACTAAATAGTATCTTCCCTGCTCGCTTAATCATATACGGCAATATACCGTCGAACTTATTCTCCGACGTCCGCATGATGCTTGCTTCGGGGTGTTCGCGATGCAGATGGATGGCGTCAAAAGCACACTTGGTCGTACATATACCGCAACCGATACACCGGTTCTCATCCACTACCGAAGCACCACAACTCAGGCAACGCGCGGTCTCTTTCTTCACCTGTTCTTCGGTCAGCGTACCGTGGTATTCCTCGAATTTCGTCTTCGTCGGCACCACTCCAGGGTCTTGACGGCTACCATTGTCATACTGCTCTACCACGATATCCTGTTTGTTGAGTTCGATGAAATCTCTACGGTTACGACCGATGGTCATGTGTCCGTGCTGCACGAAGCGATGCAGACTCTCCGCTGCCTCTTTACCGGTTGCGATGGCATCGATGGCGAATTTCGGTCCTGTGAACACATCGCCGCCAACGAAGATATCGGGTTCCGCCGTCTGCAGTGTCAGTTTGTCCGCTACCGGATATACGCCGCGGAAGAACTCTACCTTGGTATCCTTCAGCAGGTCCTTCAGCACCACGGTCTGACCGATGGCGAAGATAACCATATCTGCCTCCAGCGTAATCGTCTCATTCTCATCGAATTTCGGCGCAAAGCGGTGCTGCTCGTCAAAGACGGAAACGCATTTCTTGAAGGTAATACCTGTAACCTTTTTTCCGTCACCCGTAACCTCTTTCGGTCCCCAACCGGGATTCAGAACCACGCCGTCTTCGCGTGCTTCCATGCGTTCCTCAAGCGAAGCAGGCATGATATCTTCCGTCTCCAGCGAGAGCATCGTCACTTCGCTTGCCCCGCTACGTTTGGCCACACGTGCCGCATCGATAGCTACGTTACCGCCGCCTACGACCACCACTCTTTTGTCTTTGAGCGCAGCGGTCTTTCTACTCTCTACTAACTGCCCGCAATTCGCCTCGTGCAGAAAATCGATGGCGGTTGTCGTGCCTTCTAAGTCCTCTCCCGGGATACCCGGAAGACGGCCGCCCTGGCAACCTATCGCTACGTAGAATCCTTTGTAACCCTGTTCGCGCAGTTGGGCAATCGTGATGTCCTTACCCACTTCCACGCCGCATTGGATATCCACGCCTATCTCACGCATGATATCTATCTCGGCGTCAATAACCGCCTTGTCCAGTTTGTACGACGGGATGCCGTAGCGCAGCATACCGCCGGGTTTCTCATTGCGCTCAAATACGGTCGGTTTATAGCCCATCGTAGCCAGGTAATACGCGCAACTCAAACCACTCGGACCGCCACCGATGATGGCTATCTTCTCCTCCCATCGGTCTTGCACGTTGGAGCATATGTTTACCTCCGGCACGAAGCGCGTCTCGGCATGCAGGTCTTTCTCCGCAATGAATTTCTTCACGGCATCGATAGCCACCGCGCGGTCTATCGTACCACGCGTACAAGCGTCCTCACAACGGCGGTTGCAGATACGTCCACATACCGCGGGGAACGGGTTTTCGCGTTTGATGAGTTCGAGCGCCTCGGTGTACTTGCCTTCTGCCGCTTTCTTGAGATACCCCTGCACAGCGATATGTGCCGGACAAGCGGTCTTACAAGGCGCAGTACCGGTCGGATAACAGTTAATACGGTTCTTATCGCGGTAGTCCTCCGTCCATTTGTCTTCACCCCATTTGGTTGCGTCCGGCAACTCCTGCTTCGGGTAGGTCTGCGGGCCGCTCTTCGTGCATAGTTTCTGACCAAGCTTAACCGCTCCGGCAGGACAGTACTCTACGCACCGACCGCACGCCACGCAGTTCTTCGGGTCCACTTCCGCTACGTACGCGCTGCGCGACATATTAGGTGTGTTAAACAACTGCGACGTACGTAACGCATTGCAAATCTTCACGTTGCAGTTGCATATAGCGAAAATCTTTCCCTCGCCGTCGATATTCGTCACCTGGTGAACGAAACCGTGGTCTTCGGCTTTCTTAAGAATAGCCATTGCCTCATCGTAAGTGATGTCATGGCCTCGTCCTGTCTCGCGCAGGTAGTCCGCCATGTCGCCCACACCGATACACCAGTCGCGATAGTCATCCGCGCAGCCTTCATCCAGTTTTTTACGGCCGTAGCGGCACGAACAAATACCTACGCCGATATGCCCTTCGTATTTCTTGAGCCAATAGGAGATATGCTCGATATCGATGCTTTGGTTCTCCATCGAGATGGCTTTCTCGACAGGAATAACGTGCATACCGATACCCGAACCGCCCATCGGCACCATCGGGGTAATCTTCTCCAACGGCAGGAAGGTCATTCGCTCAAAGAACATCGCCAACTCCGGATGACGGTCCATCAGCTCGGTGTTCATATTCGTATATTCAGCACTACCCGGCACGAACATCGGCACCCAATACTCGCGCTCTTCACGCGTGAAATGGGACCTCTCTTTGTCCATGGTCCATTGTCCATTTTCCTTCTTCGGATATTTATCTCCGTAGTCGTATTCGAGCATACCGAAATACGCCAGTTTGTCCAGCAGCTCATCGAAACTCTTATCGTCCGGCGTGTAGTGTTTCTCCGCGTTCATAGCGTGTAACTGCGCGTACGTGTGATGCTTGCGTACCTTAAAGAAATTACCGGGCAGCATGTCCAGCAGCAGGTCGAGCGACGCTTCACGTGTCACAGCGTCCATCTCGTCCTCGAAGATGCACGCCAAACCCCAATACTCCGGGGCATCGGTCGTCATCTTGATTTTACCGGGTACACGGTCCGTCACATGACGAACGAACTTCAACAATTTCGGATTCGGATTCTTGTCCCCCTTATGCTTCGGGACAAACTTGTCAGACATTTTTGGCATGGTATCTACAATTTAACGGTTTAACAGCTTAACGTTTTATCGTTTCCATTCGGAAACCTCTTTCAGCAGCCACTCTGCGAAAGCCTCCACCCCTTCGCCTGTCTTCGCGCAGATAGGAATGACCGTGGCTTTCGGGTTGCGCATATGGATATATTCTTTGCATTTCTCAAGGTCAAAGTCGAAATAGGGCATCACGTCAATCTTATTGATAATCACTACATCGCAAACGCTGAACATCAGCGGATATTTGAGCGGCTTGTCATGTCCTTCCGGCACGGATAATATCATGGCGTTCTTCACCGCGCCTGTATCGAACTCCGCCGGACACACCAGATTCCCCACGTTCTCCAATATCACCAAGTCCGGCTGGCTTTCTTCTTTGAGCAAAGCGGTCTTTTGTCTTTGAGCGTCAGCGGTCTTTCTACTTTCTACTAACAGGGCTTGCAATCCCTGCCTCGTCATCTCCGCATCGAGATGACACATACCGCCGGTATGCAACTGAATAGACTCCACACCGGTGGCGTCTTTTATCTTGACGGCATCCACATCGCTGTCGATGTCGGCTTCCATAACCGCAATACGGATTTTGTCCTTCAGGCGGTTGATAGTCTGGATAAGGGTGGTCGTCTTGCCGCTTCCGGGCGCAGACATCAGATTTAGAAGAAATACTCCGCGTTCTTTTAATTCGCCGCGCAACGCATCAGCATCGCGATCGTTGGCTTCAAAAACGCTCTTTTTGAGCTCAATTACTTTAACTTTGTCCATTAAAATGTTGTGTTTTTCGGTTTTATTCGATTTACGCTACAAAGGTACAACAAATTTTGCACATATGCAAATGTTCGGGTATTTTTTCCCAAAAAAATAGAATTCATTCTATTATTTTATGTACGGAGATGGCTTTGGATGCTTGCATACGGAAGACATCTTCGGGCATAAAAAGAGGTTTTACCCTTTTAGCGAAAAAACACCCGCCGTTGCATACGTCCCGCACAATGCGAACGTAAATTCGGTGGGCGGAACGTCCTTCCGCTTTCGGAAGGAGTGGCCTCCGCCTAGGATGGTATTTATTTGCGGGGCGTGCGAAGTTACAACAAATTTCACACGGCGTGCCGAAGTTACTACATTTCGTTTGTTTATCTCCGAATAAGCAGCACCTTTTCAGCGTCTTTTATGCTTATTATGACGAACTATTAACGAATTATTGACGAATTATTAACGAATTATTAACGAATTATTGACGAATTATTAACGAACTATTGACGAATTATTAACGAACTATTACTATAGTCACACGATGACAATTATTTACTTAATGACCTAACAGCAAAATTCCTCAGCTCGGCACGACCGGTATTGTCCGTTCGCGTCTGGAACAACGTGTTGCCCTTGTTGTCGTCGCGCACCTTCCTCGGCTTCGCTTTCAGCGTCACAAGCTGCGTTGTGCCCAATGCAGAACGGCTCAGACGAACCGTCTGGTCGTAACAAAGACTGTGCCAAACCATTTTATTCCGATTAAAATCAAAAAAACATAGCAAAAGAGGCTAAAAATGCATTTTAATCCGATTAAATTAAGAAAAATGCATCAAAAACATGCCAAACATTTGCATATATCAGATTAAAATAGTAATTTTGCGTCGTTTTTATGTAGAAAACGAAAAACAATCCGATTAAAATCAAAAATTAACATCATTTTGAGGCTTATGAAAAAGATTGAAGCGATTATTCGCAAAACCAAGTTCGACGAAGTGAAGCAAGCTTTGCTCGACGCAGACATCAATTGGTTTGAGTACTCGGACGTGCATGGTATCGGCCAGCAGCGTCAGGAGCGTGTTTACCGTGGGGTTCAGTACTCCACCGACATTATTGAGCGTGTCAACATCACCATCATCTGCCGAGACATTTTTGTGCAGCCTACGCTCGATGTCCTTCTTAAAAACGCGCACACGGGAGAAGTGGGAGATGGACGCATTTTCATCTCCGAAGTGCTCGACTGCTACTCCATCCGCACCGGAAAGCACGGCGACGAAGTGATTGCCAATCCCAAAGGAAACTAATTTAAAAAACTTCTAAAAACTATAAATATGAGTGCTATTTCATCATTAGATACTGTCTGGACACTATTGGCTGCCATGCTGGTGTTCTTTATGCAACCTGGGTTTGCCCTTGTCGAAGCCGGACTCACACGAAGTAAAAATACGGCCAACATTTTAATGAAAAACTTCTGTGATTACATGGCAGGTACCGTGTTGTTTTGGTTAGTTGGTTTTGGTCTGATGTTCCACGGTTTCGACTTGGGAGCCCTTCTTTTTCACGGAAATATCCTCGATGGAGACGGCATTTGGCGCATGGGAGACGATTCCACCATTCCTGCTGAGACTTTCCTCATGTTCCAAACGGTGTTTGCTGCCACCACAGCTACTATCGTTTCCGGCGCCATGGCCGAGCGAACCAAGTTCTCTATGTACTTGCTGTATTCCATCTTTATCTCTGGCCTCATCTATCCTATCGAGGGTAGTTGGTCGTGGGGTGGCGGCTGGCTCGACGCGATGGGCTTCCACGACTTCGCAGGTTCTACGGTCGTTCACGCCACTGGCGGTATGCTCGCTTTGGCAGGCGCCATCGTACTCGGACCGCGTATCGGCAAGTACAAGACCCTCGTTTCTGACGGCAAAAAATCTACTCGCGTGTCTGCTATCCCGGGCCATAACCTGGCGCTCTGCGCTTTGGGTGTCTTCATTCTCTGGATGGGTTGGTTCGGCTTCAATCCCGGCTCTACCATCGCAGCTGAAGGTGCTATGAACGCCTTGTCCGTATCGCATATCATGCTCACCACCAATATGGCTGCTGCGGTTGGCGGTATCGTAGCGCTCTGCTATACGTGGATTGTGGACGGCAAGCCGTCGCTTTCTATGGTCTGCAATGGTGTCTTGGCCGGATTGGTAGGCATCACGGCCGGCTGCGACTGCGTCTCTATTCCCGCTGCTGCCATCATCGGTTTGGTAAGCTCGTTGCTGATGTGCGGATCTGTTTGGCTGCTCGACCAGAAGCTGCACATCGACGATCCCGTTGGTGCCGTTTCCGTACATGGTGTTGGCGGTATTGTAGGTACCATCCTAACGGGTCTTTTTGCCTACGAAGAAACGGGATACAACCTCCTTACCCAAACGGTAGGCGCTCTCAGCGTCTCTGCCTACGCCTTCTTCGCCGGTTTACTATTGTTTACTGCTATCAAGTACACGTTCGGTCTCCGCGTTGAGAGCCGCATCGAAGAGGAAGGACTCGACATCTACGAGCACGGCGAAGCCGCCTACAACTAATCCTCCCCCCTCGTCCCTACTACGACAGTCACAACGTGGTATTTCGAAGGTTCACCAAGCCCTCGAAATACCACGTTGCTAATCTGTCGACAATTATTTACTTAATGACCTAACAGCAAAATTCCTCTGCGCGGTACACGACACCATTGCGTACGACCTCGCGGATTGGATAGGTCTTAAAAAACTCCCAAGGGTCAAACCAATTTTCTTGTCTGATAGGAAAGCCACTTAACGAGTTATACGCTTTCAGGTCGTCCCTATTAAAGCGAATGCGGACTTTCTGGAATGCTTGTCTCAGTTTCTCGATGATAGATTTAGCCCTGTTGCAAAAGCGGAATGCGTGCTCATTGAGATAGAGCTGCAAAAGTCGCTTGCTCATATGGACGTGGTTAAAGACCGTTCCGCGTTTAACCCAAGAAAATTCTCCCTCAATGCGGTTTGAGCTTCGACCATCTTCTGCGACGTATTGACCTTTGCTGTGGTTGTTGTGGCTAATGTCATAACCAGTCATCAGCTTCCAGTTGTCGTAAAGGTGTGAGCAGTCAGAGACCGACCATCCTTCGTTCAAAGTGTGGGTGTTAAAGATTGAGATTACGTCCTCGTCCACTACTGGATTTGGCATTACTCGCAGCACCAATTTTTCACCATCATTCATACCAAAAACAGGGCTTTTGTAGCGACAGTTTACCGCTTGGGCTAATGCCATCTTTTCCTTCACAGTTTTAGGATGCTGAGGGAGCTTATATTTGCTCAGTAGGGCTTGTCGCTTCTTTAGGCAAAAGTTCTTCCACGTTCCACCGACATACACCTCATCCATTGCTATCTCACCTTCCAAAACGGTGTCGCTCTGGTCAAACATAAACCGCAGCTTACATAACATAAACCACGCTGTCTTTTGGGTCACTCCAATCTTACGACCAAGCTCGATTGAGGATATACCCTTACCATCCAACATAAGGTAAAGAGCAATCAGCCAATTTGCCAAAGATACGTGTGACCTGTGGAAAATGGTGTCCGTTTTGGGTGAGTAGATTTTGCCACAGTCCTTGCACTTGTAACGACAATCACCCATCTTGTAATAGGAATGACCCTTGCAACATGGGCAAGTAGGACCATCAGGCCAGATTAAATCTAAGAAAATTTCCTCGGCGTGAGTGGCAATGTAAACCAGATTGTCGCAATTTTTCATATATCTGTGAGTATCAATGAATTATACTGCAAATATAACAAAAATTTTCGACATATGGAAATTTTTTTGAAGAAAAATGCAAGAAAAATGCACTTTTGCCACGTTCATTAAGTGCTTAATTATCCACACGATACTCTCACAATACTCACACGCCAGTCTCGCCATTAAAAAAAAAAGACCGTTTTTCTTAACTTTGTGCCAAAAAGTGCGTAATTATTTGCATATGTGCAAAATTTTTTGTACCTTTGCAGCAAAATTGCGTGAAATGCGCAGAAAAGATGTATTTGAAGAAAAATAGAACAGAATATGGAATTAAGTGAACAAGAAATCGTACGGCGGCAGAGTTTGCAGACGATGCGCGATATGGGTATCGACCCCTATCCTGCTGCCGAGTATGAAGTGACCGGTTATTCAACCGATATCAAGGCGCATTTTGATGAGTGGGACGGCAAAGAAGTGCGTATCGCAGGCCGTCTGATGAGTAAGCGTATCATGGGCAAGGCCTCGTTCATCGAGCTGCAGGACAGCAAAGGCCGCATTCAGGTGTATGTGTCAAGAGACGATATACAGGAGCAGCAGATGTACAACGTCGTTTTCAAGAAACTGCTGGACATCGGTGACTTCATCGGCATCGAGGGATTTGTATTCCGCACCCAGATGGGCGAGATTTCCGTTCATGCGAAGAAGCTGACCGTTCTGGCGAAGAGTCTTCGTCCGCTGCCTATCGTCAAATATAAAGACGGCGTGGCATACGATGGCTTCAACGACCCTGAGCAGCGCTATCGTCAGCGCTATGTGGACCTGGTGGTGAACGACGGCGTGAAGGACACGTTCCTCAAGCGCGCCACCATCCTGCGCACGATGCGCCAGGTCTTCGATGAGGCAGGCTACACCGAGGTGGAGACGCCTATATTGCAGCAGATAGCCGGCGGAGCGAGTGCCCGTCCGTTCATCACCCATCATAACTCGCTGGACGTAGATATGTATCTGCGCATCGCCACCGAGCTGTATCTGAAGAGACTGATCGTGGGTGGATTTGAAGGCGTGTATGAGATAGGCCGTAACTTCCGCAACGAGGGTATGGACCGCAGCCACAACCCCGAGTTCACGTGCATGGAGCTGTATGTGCAATACAAAGATTATAACTGGATGATGGGCTTCACCGAGCAGCTGCTGGAGAAGATAGCCATCGCCGTCAACGGCACGACCAAAGTGCAGATAGGCGACCACGAGATTGACTTCAAAGCGCCGTACCGCCGTCTGCCGATTTTGGACGCCATCAAAGAGAAGACCGGTCTGGACCTGGCTTCGATGGACGAAGAAGCTATCCGCGCGGAGGCAAAGAAACTGGGCGTGGAGGACACCGAGCATATGGGCAAAGGCAAGCTGATTGATGAGATTTTCGGCGAGACCTGCGAGGGCACCTTTATCCAACCGACCTTCATCACCGACTATCCCGTCGAGATGAGCCCTCTGACGAAGATGCACCGGAGCAAACCCGGTTTGACCGAGCGCTTCGAGCTGATGGTGAACGGCAAAGAGCTGGCGAACGCCTATTCGGAGCTCAACGACCCGATAGACCAGTATAACCGCTTCGTGGAGCAGATGAAGCTCGCCGACAAAGGTGACGATGAGGCGATGGTGATTGACCATGACTTCATGCGTGCGCTCGAATACGGTATGCCGCCGACGTCCGGTATCGGCATCGGTATCGACCGATTGGCCATCCTCATGACCGGTCAGCCCACCATACAAGAGGTTCTGTTATTCCCGACCATGAAACCGGAATAATAGACCGGCCTGCGGCCTCAAAGTAGAAAGTAGAAAGACCGGCCTGCGGCCTCAAAGTAGAAAGTAGAAAGACCGGCCTGCGGCCTCAAAGACAAAAGACTAAACGGCTTCGACTATACCAAACATTTAAGTCTTTAATCCTTACTCCTTTAGTGAGCGTAGCAAACGGTCCTTAATCAAAAAAAATATGTATCGTAAAGTAGCAATATTGGGTTCGGGTTCCTGGGCAACGGCTCTGGCGAAAATCGTGATGCAGAACCAGGGCGAGATAAATTGGTTTATCCGCCGCCAGGAGGTGATTGACGAGTTCATCGCCACCGGCAAGAACCCTTCTTATCTCGGTGCGGCTGAGTTTGACGCAAGCCGTATTCATTTCTCCTCGGATATCAATCAGACTGTGGCGCAATCGGATGTGCTCATCCTTGCCATCCCGTCGCCGTACGTGAAGCAGTCGCTCGGCAAGATACGCCGCGACATGACCCATAAAGTGGTCATCTCTGCCGTCAAAGGTATGATACCTGATGAGAACGTCATCATCACGGATTATCTCCATGACCGCTTCGGCATTCCGTATGACCAGCTGGGCGTGATTGCCGGTCCATGCCACGCGGAGGAGATAGCGCTGGAGCGGTTGAGTTACCTGACCATCGGTTGCGAGAATAGGCAGAACGCCGAGGTATGGTCCAAACTATTCCAGACCGCGTTCGTTCATACCACCGTTTCCAACGATGTGATAGGACTCGAGTACAGCTCCGTGATGAAGAATATATACGCCATCGCCGCCGGTATGTGCCAGGCGCTGCATTACGGCGATAACTTCCAAGCCGTGCTGCTGTCCAACGCCATCCAGGAAATCCAGCGCTTTGCCACGGCGATGAGTAATGTGCCGCGTGACATCACCATGTCCGGCTATCTGGGCGACGTGCTCGTGACCGGCTATTCGCAGTTCAGCCGTAACCGCCAGTTCGGCCAGATGCTCGGTCTGGGCTACTCCGTCAAGGCGGCGCAGATGGAGATGGAGATGGTAGCCGAAGGCTATTACGGCACCAAGGCTATCTACGAAGCCAACCAGCGCATGAAAGTGGCGCTGCCTATCGTGGACGCGATGTACGAGATATTGTACAATAAGCAGAAAGCCAAACCAATTATCAAGTCATTAACTACTAAATTACAATAACCATGCAATTATGTTTAAAGAATGCAGCCGCCTTCGTGGACGCTGCAGCATTGAAACAACTGGAGTCCAAAACCGAAGCAGCCAATCTGCTGCTGGAGAACGGCAAAGGTGCCGGCAATGACTACATCGGCTGGGTACACCTGCCCTCGTCTATCTCCGATGCGTTCCTGGCGGAAGTACAAGCCTGCGCCGATGAGTTACGTAAGCGTTGCCAGGTCGTGATTGTGGCCGGTATCGGCGGTTCGTACCTCGGCGCACGTGCCGTGAATGAGGCGCTCGCTTCGTCGTTCGACGCCTTTGTGGCAAAAGACCGGAAGAACCCGTACGTGGTGTACGCCGGCAATAACATCGGCGAGGACTACTTGGCTGAACTCATGGAGTTCCTGGCGGACAAGCAGTTCGGTATCATTAATATCTCCAAGTCCGGTACCACCACCGAGACTGCGCTCGCGTTCCGTCTGCTCAAGACCATGCTGGAGAAGCAGGTAGGCAAAGAGGAAGCCAAGCACCGCATCGTGGCTGTGACTGACCGCGCGAAAGGCGCGCTCCGCAGCCTGGCTACCAAAGAGGGCTATAAGACCTTCGTCATCCCTGATAACGTCGGCGGTCGTTTCTCTGTGCTCACGCCGGTAGGTCTGTTGCCGATTGCCGTGGCCGGAGGAGACATCAAGGCGCTGGTCAAAGGTGCTGTCGATATGGAGAAAGCCACGGATGTCAGCGTGCCGTTTGCCAAGAACCCGGCCTGCCAGTACGCCGCTATGCGCAACGCCCTCTACCAGAGCGGCAAGAAGATAGAGATACTTGTAAACTTCAACCCCAAACTGCACTATTTCAGCGAGTGGTGGAAACAGCTCTACGGCGAGAGCGAGGGTAAGGACCACAAAGGTATTTTCCCTGCTTCGGTAGATTTCACCACCGATCTGCACTCGATGGGCCAGTGGATTCAGGACGGCGAGCGCTCCATCTTCGAGACCGTTATCTCTATTGAGAAAGCCAACAAGACCGTACTTGTGCCGATGGACGAAGAGAACCTCGACGGACTGAACTTCCTCGCCGGCAAGCGTGTGGATGAGGTGAACAAGATGGCGGAACTCGGTACACAACTCGCTCACGTGGACGGCGGCGTGCCCAACATCCATATATCGTTTGAGAAAATCGATGAGTACAACATCGGCCAATTCATCTATTTCTTCGAGCGCGGCTGCGGTATTTCCGGCTATGTGCTGGATGTTAATCCGTTCAACCAACCGGGCGTAGAAGCGTATAAGAAGAATATGTTCGCCCTGCTCGATAAACCGGGCTACGAGGCTGAAAGTAAAGCAATTAAAGAACGTTTAGCAAAATAAGACAATGAAGAAACTGACATTAATGGCGTTGCTGCTGGGCTTGTTCTGCCTGACAGCCGGCGCAAAAGGCAAGCAACCGATTGCCATTGAGAAACTGCCGAGAGCGGTCAAAGCCGCTGCGATGCAGCATTACACACCGGACCAGATTCTTTTCATCACCATGGAGAAACAGGTGGGAAAAGATGAGTACGAATTTTCGCTGGCGGACGGCACAAAAGTTGAGTTCTATGAGAACGGCCAGCTGCACAAGATAAAAAGCCAGCAGGGCGTGCCTGACGCATTCATCCCGGAGAATATGCTTCAATACATCAAAGCTACGTTCCCAAACTCGATTGTCACGGAGTATAAGAACGACCGGATGATGAAAAAGATTGAGATTAACAACGACGTTGACCTCGTCTTCAACCGCCGAGGCAAATTTCTGCGTATAGACTAACGCACGAACTGTACGGCGACTAAGCGGTCGTAACGCGCACCGAAAGGACGCCAATACACATAGACGACGTACTGGTTCTCCGTTTGCCAATAACTGCCATCCACTCGCTGGGTGGTAGTTTTGGTTTGGGCGTTGGCGTTGGCTGTCGGCTGTTTGGGCACGAACCAATACTGATAGTCATATCCGCCTTGCTTGACCAGCGCCGTCAGCCAGTAGCATTTGGCTTCTGCATCATACTGCATCCGGTTGCGAAGGTTCAACTCATTGCCAAAGAGATCTCCGCCTATATATAGCGAGCCGTCAAACCACGGTTGCTCGGCCGGCAGCGTCCAGTGTACCCACATATACTCTGCTTCGGTGTCCGGGTCCCCGGTGCGCTCGGCATTGACCACAAAGCGGCCGTCGCTGTCGTATTCATGGATATACTGTCCCTTGGTAATCTCATTGGGGAAGAGCAGCACGTGATAGTCCCCCAGCTCGTAATACACACGGTCGATGCCATAACCGGCGTAGAACCGTGAGAACGCATCGAAATGGTGGTATTCGTTGCCGCCCTCGAAGATGAGCGCAGTATTGTTGATATATCGCAGCCTGTCCGGCTCTACATACGTAGGTTGCAGCAGACTGACGGCATTGTCTATCCGGTTGTTTTGCGCCACCACCAGCCTTACCTCATGCGGGTCGCGGATATTCAATGCCGTAGTATTAACATCAATATCGACCTGCTGGTAGCGGCCGCTGAGCTCTATATCCGTATTATTGCGCGTGCGCGCGTCAATCTTCACCAGCGGTTCCATCACGCAGAACTCCACTTCCGCCACTCTGTTGTCCGGATTACCGTCTTCATAGATGGTCAGCAGGTACTGGCCGCTCTTGGTGAGTTGCATGTCTTCGTTCGGGAAATTGAACCAATAGTGCGTGTAGATGCGGCTGGTGTTGAGCGAGTGCTCGTAGTTGGTGATATCTTTGGTGGTGAACCCCTGCAAATACTCGCTGTTGAGCAAGTCGCAATTGAGCATCTGGACGGTGTAGGTATAAAAATGCACTTCGTGGCTCATCTCGTCGAATGATATATGCAGGGTGTTTTCGGGGTCGGAGCCGTTAATGGCGCCGTTCTCCAGTAGCAGCACTCTCCGTTCCACGCGCAGCGTACGTATCTGTTCATTAAACACGCGTGTATGCGTCTGCGCAAACAGGCACAGACTAAGCGTCAGAAGGGATATTATAAGAACTATTTTACGCATTACGCTGCAAAAGTACAAAAATTATGCCATATATGCAAAAATAATTTGCAAAAAATTTGCACATGTCAAAAAAAAGCAGTACTTTTGCACCCGCTTTCGAGCAAATTGCCACTAAAAGCTAAGTTCGTGCACAACAAGTTGCACACGATCTTGCCACTTTGGCTCAGTTGGTAGAGCAACGCATTCGTAATGCGTAGGTCCCCGGTTCGAGTCCGGGAAGTGGCTCCAATGTGGTTCTTTTTTTGTTGCAAAAATATTTGCATATATCAAAAAAAAGCAGTAAATTTGCAGCGCAAATTATATAGTAGTATTTATGGCAAGCACAAGACAAGAAATTATTGACCAGTTCAAGCAGCTGCTCGAGCAGGACATCACTGCCGTCAAAGAGCAAGTAGACCACCTTAAAACACAGTTCTACGCCTCTCTCAATGAGGAGATGGCGGCGGCGGAGGAGACATCTGAAACGATTAAAGCCGAGGAGGAGCAATTCAAAGAGTTGCTGGCGCAGTATAAGGCGAAGCGCGCAGAGATAGCCGCTGCCGAAGCCAAAGAACAGGCGGAGAACCTCGCTCGCAAACAGGCCATCATCGACCAGATGAAAGCGCTGGTAGAGGGCGCGAGTGCAGACGGCGTGATGGAGAACCTGCAGAAGATGCGTGACTTGCAAGCCGAGTGGAAGACTATCGGTGCCGTGCCGGCAACCGAGTTGCAGGCGCTACGCAAAGCGTACCAGCAGTACCAAGAGCAGTTCTACGACCTGGTGAAGATAAACATCGAGTTGCGTGACCTGGATTTCAAGAAGAATCTGGAGCTCAAGACCCTCTTGTGCGAGGCCGCAGAGCGCCTACAGAACAACGAGAATATCGTCGAGGCCAGCCGCTCCCTGCAGCAGCTCCATGAGGAGTGGGCAGAGATAGGACCGGTAGCGCGTGAAGTGCGGGAAGAAATATGGGAGCGCTTCAAAGCCGCTTCAACCGTCATCAACAAGAAGCACCAGGCGTACTTCGATGCTCTCCACGCCAAAGAGCAGGAGAACCTCGAGCGTAAGCAGGCCATCATTGACCAACTCAAAGCCATCAACGAGCCTATCGTCAACGGCGAACCGCTCTCAGCCAAACAATGGGAAGAACTGACAGAGAAAATACAAGCGCTGCAGAACGAATGGCGCAAGATTGGCTTTGCTCCC
Source organism: uncultured Bacteroidales bacterium (assembly GCA_900317345.1). Taxonomy (GTDB): domain Bacteria; phylum Bacteroidota; class Bacteroidia; order Bacteroidales; family Paludibacteraceae; genus Colicola. Next base: position 46,087 of record ONGK01000004.1, read on the forward strand.
AAGAAATTCAACCAGTCCATCTATGATGCCTATCGTGCAGAGTGCGACCGCTTCTTCCATACGAAAACTGAGTATTTCAAAGAGCTGCGCGACACATTTACTGCGAATCTCAAGCATAAGCGCTCGCTCGTTGAGCAGGCATCGACCATCGCCGGACAACTCAAAGAGGGCGCTGATTGGACTAAGGAACAATGGGATGAAGCTACCAAACAAGTGCAGGCACTGCAAGCCGAGTGGAAAACCGTCGGAACCGTTGCACGCAAGTACTCCGATGACCTCTGGAAGCAGTTCTCCGAGGCGTGCGATACCTTCTTCAACGCCAAGCGCGAGACCATGAAAGGCGAGCGTATTAAGGCGAAAGGCGAGCGTGCAGCAAAAGCTGTCAAGGCTGCTGTGAACCAAGGTGCTGACGGCATGAGACGAATGCGAGACAGACTGCAACAAGAAATTAAGACAGCAGAGAACAATATCCTCTTCTTTACCGCTAAGTCCAAGACCGCTAACAAACTGGTCGATGATATGCAGAAGAAGATAGATGCGCTCAAGAAACAACTTGAGGATATTCAAACCAAACTGGATGCAGAGGATGACGAATAACCTTATCGTTTACAAAGGAGTAGAAATCCATCAGGCCGACCAGATTGTGTTGCACGATGTTAATCTCACCGTGCACGGGGGGGAGATGATCTATTTGTTGGGTAAGGTAGGCAGCGGTAAGTCATCGTTGATGAAGACGTTCTACGGAGCGCTGCCCGTGGCTGCCGGCGAGGCGCATGTACTCGAATATGACATGTGCGCTATCAAACGCCGCCAGTTGCCCTATCTGCGCCGCCGCCTGGGGATTATCTTCCAGGATTATAAACTGCTGACGGATCGATCTGTGGAGGAAAACTTGCTTTTCGTTCTTCGCGCTACCGGGTGGAAAAACAAGCAGTTGATGCACAATCATGTGATGGAAGTACTGCAGCAAGTAGGCATGGAGACAAAAGCCTACAAGCGTCCGTATGAGTTGTCCGGAGGCGAGCAGCAGCGTGTGGTCATCGCTCGTGCTTTGCTGAACTCACCGGAGATGATTCTCGCCGATGAGCCCACAGGAAACCTTGACGCAGAGACCGGACGCGAAATCATGGAACTGCTCTATGCCATCAGTCAGGCCGGCATCACCGTGCTCATGTCCACCCATAATCTGCTTTGGCCTGAGCAGTTCCCGGGCATGAAGTGGCTCTTCGCCAACGGAGAAATAAATGCTAATAGCTAACGCCAAAGTCAAAGCCGATTATGACGATTAACGAAGCACAAGACGAGATAATCGAGGAGTTCGAGTTGCTGGAGGACTGGACGGAGCGCTATCAGCTCATTGTGGATTACGCCACAGAACTCAAGAAAAATCCGTTGCCCGAAAAGGACAAGACGGACCAAAACAAGATAGACGGCTGCCAGTCCACCGTTTGGTTTACCTGCAAATACGAAGACGGAAAACTCTATTTCAAAGGCGATTCGGAGGCGCTACTGGTTAAAGGTGTAGTGGCATTGCTGCTCCATGTGCTGAGCGGCCACACGCCGAAAGAGATACTCGATGCGGACCTCTATTTCATGGAGCGCATCGGCCTGCAAGAGCACCTCAGCCCGACACGCAGTAACGGCATAGTGGCCATGCTCAAGCAATTGCGTCTATACGCCATGGCATACAATCGCTAAGCTATCATGCAACTTCCTATCTATTTAGTTGGCTATATGGGCGCCGGCAAGACAACGGCCGGAAGACTCTTGGCGCAGAAACTCGGATGGCATTTCGTGGATTTGGACGATGCCTTTGAGCAGATTCACGGTCTCTCGACGGCGGATTATATCCGCACATATGGTCTGGAGGAGTTTCGCAAGAGAGAGAAATATGTGCTTGAAGACCTGGCGGACCAGGTGCCGTTTGAGAAAGTCATTTATGCCACCGGTGGCGGCTATCCTTGCTGGGAAGATAACATGGAGTGCCTGCGCGAATTAGGCACCAGTATTTACATCCGATGGAAACCGGAGCACTTGGCTAAGCGCCTAAGTCTCACAGATCTAAGCGAAAGGCCTGTTTTGCAAGGCCGAACTGAGGAAGAATTGTTATCGTTCATCGCTCCGCAGCTTGAAGCCCGCGAACCCTTCTACACGCAAGCCAACCATATTCTTGACGTGGATATATGCGATGAACACTCCGACGAACGTATCGCCGAAGAACTATACCAATTTCTGAAAAACTAACAGCTAATAGCTATTTATATTCCCACTTATCGTTATCCGTCCACACAATTCGACCGGTTTCGCGGTCCATAGTGGCTAATGGAAAGACGGAAACAAAAGGTGGTTCAAGCGGGAAAAGAAATTCCCACTCCTTATTATATACACGCGCGCACGAGGAACAAATGGGCGCGCAGACCGTATAGACTACGAGGATATTATCGGCCACATACATCTCAACATAGGCGCTATCGGACAAGGAGACGTGCATATACTTCTCCGTCTGCTCCATCACCTCCGGCTTGCCGCCTAATTTCCGGTAGTTCTCGAGCATATCGGTAAACACATCGCCCGCTGCGTACATGCAGAGGGATGCGACGAAAAGGCTTATGCTAAGAAAGAAGCGTTTCATTGGATTAATGCTACCGCGTATGCAGCGATGCCTTCTTCACGGCCGACAAAGCCCAGGTGCTCGGTTGTGGTCGCTTTGAGACTCACTTGTCCGGGCGCAACACCCATCACCTCTGCCAGACAAGCTTGCATAGCGTCTATGTGTGGATTGAGTTTCGGAGCCTGCGCACAAATAGTGATGTCGCAGTTACCCAATTCATATCCTGCCTTACGGATCATCTCCATCACCCGGCGCAAGAGTATCTTCGAGTCAATACCCTCGAACTCGTTGCCTTTGGTATCTGGGAAATGATAGCCTATATCGCGCATCGCGGCGGCACCAAGGATAGCGTCGCATAGCGCGTGGATGACGACATCTGCATCCGAATGACCGAGCAAACCACGATCACACTGCACTTCAATTCCCCCTAACCACAGTTTGCGGTCAGGGGAGAATTGATGCACGTCATATCCAAAACCGATACGCATGGATTTGAGTTTATTGATAGTCCAAACGCCTACTTATTTCTTTTTGTTGTTCACCAGGTCTTTGATACCGTAGAGGTCGAATCCCAGGGTGAAACGCATCGTTTGGTCAAGCGGGTTGGAAGCTGCCAAACCTACGCAGTAGCTGACATCCAGACTAACAATCGAGAGGTGGAAACCGGCACCGAAGGTCAGGTAGTTTCGGTTTCCTTTATAGTAGTTCTCGTAGCTGTAACCGGCACGAGCGAAGAACTGCTTGTTGTACGAATACTCGATACCAGCGCCCCAGCGAACCTCCTGAAACTCTTCTCTCGCTCCACCCGGCGCATCCGCGAAGGATTGGAACCATCCTCTTGCCGATGTCCACTGCGAGTAGGTTGTCTGGTCTGCCTTCCACGTGCTCTCATCATTCGGGTCGAAGCCGGGAGTGAATCTCGACTTACGGCTCGGAACCATCAGTTTGTTCGCCTCCAGGTTGAGCGTAAGGAAGTTATATTTGTTCAGCGGAATCTCATATCCTGCACCGATATTCATGCTGGCAGGAATGAAGTTTCTGCTTCCGTCATCAGCATATGCCATCTTGCCACCCAGGTTCTTTAGGGTAAAACCTAAGGAGAAATGGCTGGTTCCCGAAGGCAACTCAAACGGCTGACGATAATAGATGCCGAGGTCCGCAGCCATGGTCCAGGCCGGGTGCATCTCCGGGGTGGTACCGCCTGTCGAACTGTTCTGACCGTTGTTCAGGTCCGAATAGAGGAAGCGGACAGCTACCGACATCGATACATACTCATGCAGTTTACGGAAATAACTGAGGTCCAGCGCCCACTCGTTCGGGCGAACGGTTCCTATCGATTGACCGTCTCCGTCGGACAATTGTACATCGCCCATCGAGAAATAGGTGAAGCTGGCACCAATACCGCCACCGAGGTCGCCAAAGTTATAGAAACCGGCAAGGTACGCAAGGTCGATATCGCTCACCAATTTACGCAACCACGGCGTGTAGTTGGCGGTAATACCACCCTTGGAGTACATGTATGCGTACTTGGCAGGGTTCCAGTACTGAGAGTTAAAATCCGCTTCGGTTGCCACACCGAGGTCACCCAAACCTGCTGCACGCGCATCAGGGGCGATGGATAAGGACGGCATGGCGGTAATCAGCGGGTTCATCTCATCCGCCACTGTTTTATCCGCCACTGTACCTTGCGCGCTCATCATTGTAGCGCATAAAAGCGCTGTTAAAGAAACTAATACTTTTTTCATTTTGTTTTATTGATACTATTTGAATTTTTGCTACTTTTGTTTTCTCAAGCGATTTGCTTCATAGGCTTATTTCGTTACTATTATTTTGCCCGACGTCGTGCTGTATTTGCTCGATGCGGATTTGATTCGAACATTATATACGTATACTCCCGGCGATAAATTCAGTGCGCCGAAGTTGATGCTTACTTGGTCAGGATTATCTTGCTTATGGCTATATACCATCTGTCCGTTTATGTTGAATAGGTACAGTTCGGTGGTCAGCAGTTCATCCGGTTGGTCGTAGTTGACAATCATCTTAACCACGCCTTGTTGCTGTACTGGGTTCGGATAGGTCGTCACGTTGTAAATAGACGGATCAAGACCGGTCTCTACGATGAAGTTAAGGCGTTTGGTTGTACTGTTGTTGAGCATGTCCCAGGCGCGGAAGGTCAGACTGTGAGGTCCGTCCGGCAGAGCGTCCATCAGATAGCTGACGCGCCCCGCCTGATAACTGTTGTTCTGCGCGGTGAAATACTCGTTAAGCGAATAAATCATGCTTGGGCTGTCGTCGATAATCATCATCAGATCATGCCCGATACCTGCGCCGGCGGTATTAATACCGTTCTCGTCGTACAGATCAGCAAAGAAGCGAGGAGTAGGATAGGTCTTTCCTCCATCGCGGAAAAGCGAGTCGTTCAGGTAAATGGTCATCTCAGGTCCTGTGGTGTCTGCCAATGCGATAGGATTGGTACCGCCTACCACGAACTGCTCAAAGTGTCCGACAGCCTCCTCGTTATGCATCGTGTCCACGGCAAAATATACGATACGCCCGTTGCCGAAGTTATAGCGGATATCTTTCGGAACCATGAATGTATAGAGGAACTGACCGTTGGTCACCTCTGTAGTGCCGGCGAAAATAGTATTCGGATAGTCTTTATAGGATACAACCCTCGGGTCGCCGCCCGCATGGTCATTGTCGCGAGTAGGGATAGACTGTATTTTGTCGTAGATGGTGATATCGACACGTCCGTTGAAGTCTTCCACTACCAGACTGTTCTTGTCAATAATCTCACCTTGTACTTGTTGAATACTCAATGCGTTCAAGGTGTCTATCTGGGTTTTGGTCTGTACATAATAGTCCGTCGGATAATTGAGTCGAAGCGCAGGGTCGCCAAGCAACACATATGCCAGTTTGTTGGCATCGCTCAATCTGTTCTTTCCGGCGCTTATCGCTTCGCCGATAGTCATATTATAGTTGAATATATCCGTATGACGGAATAACTCGTCGCACACCCTGCGGTTCAAATCGGTATTCGGGCTTGCATACACCGTACGCGTAGCAGCCAGCACACCTATCGCACCTCCGGAGGGGTTCAGCACAGCTGCCTCGGCTGATGAGCGTCGGCCTGCATCGCAATGTGCGAAACTACAGGTGGCGAACAGCCAGAATGCATGGTTGCGGTTGCTCATGTTGCGGATGTCGTTGATGTTCAGCATAGACTCGTTCGTAATGGCATTGTAGCCGCCGTGTCCGGAATAGTCAAAGAACAGCACACCGCTCTTGAGCAGGTTGTTCAGTCGGTTCTTGGCCAGAGGATAGCTCTCGCCGCTGGCGTTTACCTCTTGCGGATAGGCATCCAGGAAAATCTTATGAACCACAAAATCAGGATTGTTGACGCGAATAATCTCGGCACTCGTTTCCGCGGTCTCTGTGTGCGTGCCGTTCTCGCCGTCATCGGCCAGATAGACCAATTGGTTCTGCCATTTGCCGGTGTTGGTATTTCCGTCACGGTCCACTTTGTTGATGTAGTTAATCAGTTTGTCAACGGTGGTCCTTGCTTCTTCTACGCTCTCTACAGGCAGACGTCCCACGCCGATATCCATGCGGCCTTGTGTGTCCGATTCGCCTTCCTCGTCATTCAGGAAACCGAAATAGTCATCTGTTGCATACGCCTTGACTTCATTCTCCGAGTTCTTGGACTCATAGCACAGAAGCAGACTGGTGCCTGAGTTGGGTAGCAGTTTGCGGTTATCAAACGTACCGTGACCCATCAGTAGCAACCAGCGCGGTTTGAGTGAGGTGGTGCCGTTGCCGCGGTCGAAAAGCATTTTCATCAGCCAGCGGTATGCGGTAGCGTCCGGCGTTCCGGAGGAGAACTCGTTATACACCTGCTTGTCGGTTACTACCGTCCATGTGATACTTTGTTTTGCCTCATGTGCCTGCGCCAGACGTGTCGCCTCTGCCTCATAGCCTTCCGGACAAATAATCACATAATCGATGTTAGTCAGGCGGTGAAGGTTCTGATTGGCTACAGAGCCTACCACTTCTGCGCTCACGAACTGCGAGCCGGCTGTGTTGACGGCAACGTATTCATGCACACCGTCTGCCTGTGTGCCTACCCAAACCATCGTGTCGGCTGTCAGTGTGGTCGGCATTCGTTTGATAGAAGCGAGGTCAGTAACGTCCCAAATCTGAATGTTGGCATCCGCGTTGCTCATCAGGAAACGCACCGGATTCGAGCTCCCGCGGTTAACCAGTGTACGAACGGGCATGTAGCTGCCGGTCATCGTTAAGGCGCTTGGCGTAGTCAGTTCTATGAAGTTGAGCCATCCGAGAGCTCCGGCAAGGCTGTTTTGCATCTGGAGACGGACGGACTGAGTGTTCTCCTCAGCGTTCGGGCTCATCTCAATAGAGCCCGCTTCGCCATATGAGTAGTTATCTGAACCGGCGGGCAGAGACACCATCTTGCTCGTGCCGTTAGCCGTAGCGGTGAAGGTAGAAGAAGGAGAAAGTGCGTGCTTGACCGGCTTTGAATTGTTCTCCGTAGAACGTACGGCCTCCGCCGGATATACCGTTGCGGTCAATCAGGTTGATGGAGTCGAGGTCGTGCACCTGGTAATGAGAATAGGTGGTGATATCGGTTGGCGTACCGCTTACCGCCTCGCTGGGTGTCGGAGCCAGCGGTGAACCCACTTCGTCCGTCAGGAAATAATATCCGTAGTTCGAATATGTGTTGCGTGTATGGGAGAAACGGGCTGCGTTCGCGTTATAGGTCCAGCTGATAGGACCTTGTACCCAGAAGAGCACATAGCTGTCTCCTACATAGACCGGTACCTGCGGCAGGTCATCAATATTGGGTTTCGAGAAATCCTGCAGTTTCTGTGCGCCGCCGTAGCCGTACACACGAAGCTGTTGCGGGTTCAAACCTGCACTCTGTATCTCACTGAAACTCATGCGGCAAACACCTGTCTCGCTCACACGTATCTTCACCCATTTCCCGTTCTCCAATACGGAATGGGAGGTGTATGAATGAATACCTGCGGTTAGCGGCAAGCTAAACGCCATTAGCATCAATACGGATAAAATCTTTGTCTTCATTTAATTTTGCAATATAGTTTTTCCTCGCCCGCTATTTCAACTCGTATTATTTCGTCTTTTTGTACTATTCGTGGCGCTTGGTTGGTTTGGATGTATATCAAATCGCCTTGCCGGATGGTCATCAGCCTGCTGGCTTGGGCTATCGCTTCCTCTGGAGAAATAATCAATTCATCATTGAGCAACTCATTTGCGCTCCTTTCATCATTGTTAATCCATTCTCCGATTGCCAGCGAATAGTCAAAGTCTATCGCTTCGGCCCACGGGCGTCCGGCGGCTTTTGCCTCGCGTAGCAGGTTAACTGCGGTGAAGTCTGCTCCCGGTGCCACTGCATCGTAATATCGGCTTGCAAACCGAGGAGCTATTCCTTTGCCTAAACGGCTCACGCGCAGGATAACACACGCCGTCACGCCTAATTCCGTCGCATCGTCTGGCATGAACATCGGCTTGCGGCCATTCAGCATACACGAGTCGCCTTTCAACACCATCGATGGCTTGCCATCGTTATATACAAAGCCGATAATCTTCATTTACCACACAAATAGCGTGCAAAGATACAACTTTTTTTTGACATACGCAAGCATTTAAGCAAAAAGTAAATTTTTTCTTAAACTTCTCTATATTTTATCTTTCTACTTTGAGCAGCCATCGGCTGCGGTCTTTATTCTTTCAGCCAAGCGGTCTATCGTTTACTTTGCCCGAATGAATAATTGTACCGGCGTGCCGGTGAAATCCCACCACTCGCGCAGTTTGTTCTCCAGGAAACGGCGGTATGGCTCCTTGACGTACTGCGGCAGGTTCGCGAAGAATACAAAGGTTGGTATCTGCGTATTTGGCAGTTGCGTGCAGTATTTGATTTTGATATACTTGCCTTTCCATGCGGGCGGCGGATAGTTCTCGATGAGAGGCAGGAACTTGTCGTTCAGCTGTGCTGTCGGCACTTTCTTGTTCTTGTTCTCATATACGTGCAGCGCCGTCTCCACTACTTTGAAGATGCGCTGTTTGGTAACGGCGCTCGTGAAGATGATGGGAAAGTCTGTAAACGGAGCTATACGCTCGCGGATTGCCGCCTCGTACGCCTTGATATCCTGGTTAGTCTTGCTCTCCACCAGGTCCCATTTGTTGATACAAACCACCAGACCCTTCTTGTTCTTCTGAATGAGCGAATAGATATTCAGGTCTTGCGCCTCTATACCGCGCGTCGCGTCTATCATTAGAATACACACATCGCTGTTCTCTATCGCGCGAATCGAGCGTACCACCGAGTAATATTCCTGGTCTTCCGTCACTTTCGCTTTCTTACGGATACCGGCTGTGTCCACCAGGTAAAAATCCTTGCCGAACTTGTTGTACCGAGTGTAAATTGAGTCGCGCGTCGTACCTGGAATATCTGTCACGATGGTTCGCTCCTCGCCGATAAACGCATTCAGAATACTGGACTTGCCGGCATTCGGACGCCCAACTATCGCGAAACGCGGCAGCTCTTCCAGGGTCTCGTCGCTATCATCTTCCTTGCGGAAACGGCTTACCACTTCGTCCAATAGGTCACCGGTACCCAGACCGTTCTCTGCCGAAACGATAAACGGTTCACCCAAGCCCAGTTTGTAGAACTCTGCGGCGCCGTACTGGTTCTCGAATGTGTCCACTTTGTTGACCGCTAAAATGGTCGGTTTCTTCGATTGACGAAGCAGATGGGCTACTTCCGTATCGAACTCCGTCACGCCTTGGTTCACATCTACCACCAGCAGTACTACGTCCGCTTCACGGATAGCCAAATCTACTTGACGGTTTATCTCGCTCTCGAACGTGTCATCGCTGTTGACAACCCATCCGCCGGTATCTATCACGCTGAACTCGCGGCCGCACCATTCCGCTTTGCCGTACTGACGGTCACGCGTCGTACCGGCTGTGTTCATCACTATCGCCCGACGAGTACCCGTCAAGCGGTTAAATAAGGTCGATTTCCCTACATTGGGACGACCCACTATCGCTACAATATTTGCCATAGTTGTATGTATTTAAAATTATCAATTATTCGCCGCATTTACCGCAACCCCCGCAGGAATGTTCGGCCCCGGAGCCACTCCGGTCTCCGCAGTTCTCGCAGCTGTCCTGACCGCAATGACCTCCACCGCAGCCTCCACAGCCGTGTTTAGGGTGACGAATGGCTTTCAGTTCCCCTTCCGTCACGTCGCGAATGTCAAGGATCTCGCCTGTGAAATGCAGGTCCTCGCCTGCGTACGGATGGTTCAGGTCGATGGTCACATGGTCATCGGTTATCTCGCATACTTGTGCTTTGACAATCTGTCCGTCCACCGTGTTCATCGGCACGATAGCGCCCACATAGACGCGTTCTTCGTCGAACTCACCGTCGCCGTTGAAGAACATCGTTTTCGGCAGTTGGTCGCCGACGGTCTTGCCTTCCATCGCCGCCTCAAAGGCAGGAAGCATCATTCCTTCCCCGTGGCACCACACCAACGGAGCTTCCGAAGTCGCTTTCTCCATCAGTTCTTCTGTGCCGTTTTCATCTTTGATGTACAATTCGTACGTCGCTTTTACTACTTTTAAATTCTCAATTTTCATATATATATCAAATATTAAATTTTCAATTTTCAATCTTTAAAGCAAGCGTTACCACCAGTTCACACGACTGTTGGTCGATGAGTTGCTGTTCTTGTCATATTTGAGGTCGCTCAGTATAGATGCATTCACGCCGATGTGGAACGTATAGCTCTTAAAGGGACCAAGCGGGTTGATGCTGGCGGTCATGTTCCAGCAATGCAGGTCTCGGCTGATGTTAAACGAGCAGGCCGTCACTTTCATGTAATCGAAGTTATACGTCATGTTCGCGCTCACTTTCCATCCTTTGCCCAGACCGATGTTGCCGTTCAGGCTGAGGCTGTTGGTGAACTTCATGTCGTATTGCATCTTGTTGTAGTTGAAGGTGCTGCTGTTCGCGTACGCCAGCGAATAGCTGATGGATATGCTCCACGGGAATTCCGTACGCACATAGCCGTCATCCACTTCCGATTCTTCTTTGCTGTTGAGTTTGGCGTTTTTGTCCATTCCTTCGCTGTCTTTCTCGATGGGCGCTATGTTCGGTCCGTTGCCACCAGATGATGTCTCATCGCCTCTGGTCCGCCGTCGTTCGTCGCGCACGCCTTCGATCTTCTCGCGCCATTTCTTGAAGGTCTGGTTGTTGAAGGTGTAGTTGAAGTTCCATCGGAAGCCGTCCCAGTGCGGGAAGCGTCCGTTATGCCAGTATTGCTTGTTCGTCCGGACGGGCGCGCCCAGCGCGTTCAGTTCGTACATATACGGGTCAAGGCGCGTGGAGAAAGTCAGCGTGTAGTTGTTCAGTTTCGGGAATTTCAGACGTACGTTAACGCTGAATTGGCTCCAGTTCATCGAGTCGGCTGCGAAGTTATACGCTCCATCGATGCTGAACTTGTCAATCAGGCTGATCACGCGGTATGGCTGCTTGCCGGTCGTGTCGTGTTTGTTCACCACTTTCACCTCCAGGTTGTTGTCCACACCGAAACTCATCGTCGCGGACATACCTCTGCTCGCGTTGCCGTACGGACTGTTGGCGAAGCGTGAATATACCTGGTGTTGATATACCGGATTGCCGTTTTCGTCCACTTTTTGTATCTTTCGGCCGGTGATGCTGTCTGTACCGGAATATACCGGTTGGTCGTAACTGCCCCAATAGCCCCAGAAGTCGGTCCCGAAATCCGGATTATAACTGATGCTCAGGTGCGGTCGTATCACGTGGCGGAATTTCTCCACAGAGCTCTTCGGGAATAGTTTCTTCAGCGGCGTGTAGAAGCCGTACAGCTTGGTCTCCATACTCAGGCCGGCGTTGAAGTCGAATACGTTGAAGAAGCCGTTTGTCGTATCCATGGCAAGCGCCTGTGCCTCTTCGTCCCAACGGCGGTCGATACGGGTGAAATACATCCTGTCGCGAATGTTGATATTCGGGGTGATGTTCAGATATTTGAATAGCGTGAAGCTGGCGTTGATGGGGAGAGAATGGCTAATACCGGTCTGCCAGTCGCGCAGGAAGTTCGAGTGAGGCAGCTCTTTCTCTTTGATGCTGTTGATAGCTATCTTTCCGTTCATCGTGTAGCTCACTTTGATTTTCTCGTACCATTGTTCCTTGCCGCCCACTTTACCTTTGCGTTTGAGGGTTGCCTGCCGCCATAACTTGAAGGGGTACTGACTGCTCATGCTCACGGATAGTTGCGGAGCGGTTAGACTGATGGTCGAGTCGCTGGTGCGTTGTGTCAGACTGGCGCTCATACTCAGGCTCCACGGGCTGTCCGGGAAACGCTGCGTATAGTTGATTGTACTGCTCTTCGTGTTCTCGGAGAACGCCTGGGTGTTGTAATAGCTGTTGATGTTACTGCGGTTATAGCCGCTCGTCGAGAAGTTTACGCTCGCCGAGAATGTGCAGTATGGGTTGAATTTCGCATCCTGACTGTGTGTCCATTGGATGCTGAAGTTCTTGTGTGCGCTGTAGTCCGGCAGACCGCGTTCACCCGTCACGTCGTTGCGGTAGTTGATGCTCAGGTTACCTGAGAAACGGTAGCGCCATACATAGCGCGACTTAGCGCGTATAGCCCATGTACCGCGGGAATATATATCGCCCGTCACCTCCAGGTCCAAATAGTCGCAAATGGCGAAGTAGTATCCGAAATTGCTCAGGTATAAGCCGCGCGTGTAGTCATCGCCGAACTGAGGCATAATCAATCCGCTGGAATAGGTGTTGGTGAATGGGAAGAAACCGAAAGGAATAGCCACGGGCAGAGGAACGTCACCCACCACCAGATATGCTGGTCCTGTTGCGATATAATCGCCCGGTTTGACTTTCGCCTTCGTCATCTTCAGGTAGAAATGCGGATGGTCGTGATGGTCGCAGGTCGTGTATTGTCCGCCGCCCATCATCATCTCGTTGCCCGCCATCTTCTTGGTTCGGTCGGCAACGATATAACCTTCGCCTTGTTGTGTCACCACGCGCCGGATATAGCCTTTCTGAGTCTTGATATTATAGGTAATCTCGCTCGTCTCATAGCTGTCTTTGCCGTCATTGAATACCGGTTTGCCTTTCCATTCTTCTTCTATGTCGTCCCACACTCCGTGCGCATAGATGATACTGCTGTCCATGTTCATGCGGATGTAGTCTGATTGCAGCTGCATCGCTTCGTATCTCAAATCGCCTTTACCGTGCAGATAAGCGGTTCCGTTACCCATCATAATCATCGAGTCTGACGACTGGTAGTGCACCGGCCCTGTCAACTGACTCTTCTTCTGCGCCCGCTCTCCATCCTCTGATACACTCGCTGTATCATTCGGCATCCTCTCTCCATCATCCGCCACCCTCGCCGTATCATTAGCCACCCTCTCGGTATCATTCAGCAGCCTTGCTGCATCATTTGCATCATTTGCATCATTTGCAACATTTGCATCATTTGCTTCATTTGCAACATTTGCATCATTCTGCAGCCTCGCTGCATCATTCAGCATCGCTGTATCCTTCCTCACAACGGCGCTATCTGCGGCATGAGCACTCACGGAAGAAGGCTGTACTTCCTCCGCCCATACTGCCCAACAGCAGCACAGGAATAAACTCACTAATATGTTTTTTCGCACGCGTAGGCGCATAATAAGCCAATTTAGCGTGCAAAGGTACTGCTTTTTTTGCATATATGCAAGAAAAAAGGCAATTATTTTCGCCGAATGGAATAAGTTCTATGTTTCAAAGACGGTTATTTTGCCTGTATGTTTGCACTCCTTCACCTGCCCTATATACTGCCATTTACCTATCATTCAGCATCCCTTACCATAGGATACCCATACCATACCCATAGGATACCCATATGATAGACCGCCAAATTTGCACAAAATCGCACTCTTTCTATATAATACATAGTATTATATACTTTTGTTTGAATTTTTCTGTATAAAAATACTTGCATATGTCAAAAAAAAGCAGTACCTTTGCACCCGCAAAGGTTGTAAAACGATGGTAAGCATTGAGCATATTAATAAATCTTTCGGTTCGCAACGTGTGTTGCAGGACGTGTCATTGGAAATACCGGATGGACAGGTGCTTGGTCTATTGGGGCCGAATGGAGCCGGCAAGTCCACGCTGATGAAAATTCTCATCGGCCTATGGCGTGCTGACAGCGGGCAAGTGAGTGTGCCGGACAGCATCGGTTATCTGCCGGAGAATAACCCGCTCTACGAGGAGATGTATGTGGCTGAATACCTGCAGTTTATGGCGGGACTCACAGCCAATGCCAGCGCCAATGCCAACGTCATTAACGCCCTCATCGAGCGAGTAGGCTTGACGCCCGAGCGCCACAAGCATATCCGCGAACTGAGCAAAGGATACCGCCAGCGTGTGGGCTTGGCGCAAGCCCTTCTTGGCAACCCCAAACTCCTCATCCTTGACGAACCGACCACTGGTCTGGATCCGAACCAGCTGACAGAGATACGCGCCCTCATACGCGAGCTGGGAAAGGAGCGAACCATCATCCTCTCCACGCATATCATGCAGGAAGTCAGGGAGATGTGCGACCGAGTCGTCATACTCGACCACGGCGTCATCAAAGCCGACAAGTTTGTTAAAGACGTGGAGGACTTGGAGGCGCTGTTTCATGATTCGACCGTTACAAATAAGTCTTTACTCCATTAGCGAAGCGGTCCTTAATCCTTAATCCAAGAATATGGCAGAATTTGATATACGACAACAGATGTCCGAGAAGGAGCAGGACAATGCGCTCCGACCATTGTACTTTGCCGATTTTGCAGGGCAGAACAAAGTGACATCGAACTTGAAAATCTTTGTGGAGGCGGCCAAACTGCGTGGCGAAAGTTTGGACCACGTATTGCTTTTCGGGCCTCCGGGACTCGGAAAAACCACGCTCAGTAACATCATTGCCAACGAACTCGGCGTTGGGTTCAAAGTGACCAGCGGACCGGTGCTCGACAAGCCCGGAGACCTGGCTGGATTGCTTACTTCGCTGGAGCCGAACGACGTGCTGTTTATCGATGAGATTCACCGTCTCAGCCCCATCGTAGAGGAGTATCTCTATTCCGCGATGGAGGATTATCGCATTGATATCATGATAGATAAAGGTCCGTCTGCGCGCACGATACAGATAGACCTGAACCGCTTCACGCTCATCGGAGCCACCACGCGCCAGGGCCTGTTGACATCTCCGCTGCGTGCGCGGTTTGGCATCAACTGCCATCTCGAGTATTACGATGCGGATATCCTGACGGGCATCGTTAAGCGTTCTGCGCGCCTGTTGGGTGTCGAGATTAACGAGAAAGCGGCGGGAGAAATAGCGCGTCGTTCACGAGGAACGCCACGTATCGCTAACGCCCTTTTGCGCCGTGTGCGCGACTTCGCGCAAGTCAAAGGCGATGGCACGATAGACCTTGAGATAGCCAAATATGCCCTCGAAGCGCTGAATATCGATACGTTCGGACTCGACCAGATCGACAACAAACTGCTGCTGACCATCATTGATAAGTTCCGCGGAGGACCGGTCGGCATTAATACCATCGCTACCGCTATGGGCGAAGATGCGGGTACTATCGAAGATGTGTATGAGCCCTTCCTCATCAAAGAGGGATTCATCAAACGTACGCCCCGTGGACGTGAGGCAACCGAACTGGCATACAAGCATCTGGGCAAAACACCGCTCTCGGCGGACGGACAGCAATCTATGTTTTAACTGCCAAAATGGCAGAGTGCGGACTATTGGCACGCTATTTGAGATTTGTCATTTGACATTGGAAATTTTACAGGTATGAGTAAGAAAGATAAGATAAAAGAACAAGTAAAAGAGCAAGTGGAAGAAACCCAAGAGGCGCAAGAGCAGTCGCCGGAGCAGAACATCGAGGCGCTGGAAGCACGCATTGCTGAACTGGAGGACAAAAACCTGCGTATGATGGCGGAGTTTGATAACTATCGCCGCCGTACGAATAAGGAGAAACTCGAACTCATGGCTACCGCCGGTGAGCGTATCTTCAAAGAGATGCTGCCGCTCGTCGATGACTTCGAGCGTGCCGTGGAGGCGATGGAGAAAACCGACGACATCAACGCCGTGCGCGAAGGAATAAAGCTCATTCAGCAGAAATTCCTCTCCTTCTTGGATAAACAAGACGTGCATCCCATCGAGACCGAAGGAATGGACTTCAATACGGACGAGCACGAGGCTGTGACTACCTTCGCCGCAGGGGAAGAACAAAAAGGAAAAGTCATCGATTGCACGCAAAAAGGATATAAACTCGGCGAAAAGGTTATCCGTTTCGCCAAAGTCGTAGTGGGAGAATAGCATTATGGCAGAGAAAAGAGATTACTATGAAGTGCTGGGCGTCGAAAAGACAGCCAGCGCAGAGGAAATAAAGAAAGCGTACCGCAAGAAAGCGATAC
The DNA here is from genome assembly GCA_900317345.1 of uncultured Bacteroidales bacterium. Taxonomy (GTDB): domain Bacteria; phylum Bacteroidota; class Bacteroidia; order Bacteroidales; family Paludibacteraceae; genus Colicola. The sequence goes on from ONGK01000004.1 coordinate 62,244, forward strand.
AATATCACCCGGATAAGAACCCTGGGGACAAAGCCGCCGAAGAGAAATTCAAAGAGGCGGCTGAGGCATATGAAGTGCTCTCAGATCCACAAAAACGGCAGCGTTATGATCAATTCGGTCATGCCGGAATGCAAGGCGCGGGCGGTTTCAGCGGAGGCGGTATGTCCATGGAGGATATCTTCCAGCATTTCGGAGATATATTCCAAGGTGCCGGATTCGACCTCGGAGACATCGGAGAGATGTTTATGGGCGGACGTGGCAGAGGCCGGGGCGGACAACGTGTGCGCCGAGGCTCTGACATGCGCGTCAAAGTGCGTCTCACACTCGAAGAGATTGCTTCCGGATGCGAGAAGAAAATCAAGGTGCGCAAACTCGTCCAATGCAAGGATTGTAACGGTTCGGGCAGCAAGGACGGCAATACAGAGACCTGTCCGACATGTAAAGGTTCCGGGCGCGTCATTCGTCAGCAGAGAGGCATATTCGGTATGATGCAAGTGCAGGCCGAGTGTGATACCTGCGGAGGCGAAGGACGGATTATCAAGAACAAGTGCCCGAAATGCGGCGGCGAAGGAGTCATTCGTGACGAGGAGATAATCACCATTACCATTCCTGCCGGTGTAGCAGGAGGTATGCAACTCACCGTGCCCGGCAAAGGAAACGCAGCGCCGCATAACGGCGTCAACGGTGACCTTTTGGTCCTCATCGAAGAGGAGGAACACAAGGATTTCATCCGTCAGGACAGCGATTTGATTTATAATCTTCTCCTGGATATGCCGACAGCCGTACTTGGCGGACAAGTGCAGATTCCGACGCTCACAGGCGATGTGAAGATAACCATCACACCGGGTACACAACCGGGTAAGGTGCTCAGAATGAGAGGAAAAGGATTGCCGCGTATCGACCAGTACGGACGTAACTACGGCACAGGTGATTTGCTCATCAATGTAGGCGTTTATATCCCGGAGAAACTGAGCAAGGATGAGCGCAAACTCATTGAGCAGTTGCAGAATAGTCCGAATATCGCACCGGACGCCGGCCAGAAAAAGAGTTTCTTCCAAAACCTGTTTGGATGCTAATGAATACCTCCCGCATATCATCGCGCATAGGATTTTGGCTGCTCGTATGGGGACTGCTGGACTTGCTGTGCGCCATGTTTTGCGAGATTCATGCGGACGAAGCGTACTATCGCCTCTACGGGCAGTTTCTCGACTGGGGATATTTTGACCACCCCCCAATGGTGGGGATGATGACGGCATTGAGCGCGTCCATCGTTCATGGCACAAGCTTGATACTCAAAAATCTGAGTGTCAGGCTTGTTACCGTTTTATTGCATGTAGCCACAGTCTATGTGATATGGAAAACGATTGACCAAGACCAAGTCTCCAATCCCAAATCACAAATAGCAAAATTCCTTTTGCTCTCAGCCTCTATACCGATGTTCTGCGTGTATGGATTCATGACCACGCCGGACGCTCCGCTGCTCTTCTTCACTGCGCTCTTTTATTACGCATATCGAAGATACTTGGCGGATAACCGATGGTCGATGGCTATTTTGCTCGGTCTTAGTATGGCGGGAATGCTATATAGCAAATATATCGCAGTATTGGTGCTTGTGTTCACGCTGCTGGGCAACTGGCGTTTGCTCAAAGATGGCAAAGCCTGGGCTGCGGTAGGAATAGCGTTAGTATTGATGCTGCCGCACCTGTGGTGGCAATATACCAATAACTTCCCGTCTTTCACCTATCATCTTGTCTCTCGCGCCACGGCGTACCAGTCGCTCTATACCTTTGAGTTCATACCCAACCAATGGGCTGTCTTCAATCCCGTTGTTTGGATACTCATGATATGGCTGAGCATATGGCAGATAAGCCG
>ONGK01000033.1 GCA_900317345.1 uncultured Bacteroidales bacterium
ATTTTTCCCGAACGGAAGTCCGGTTGCCGAGTGCCTCGACAAAATTGCGTGCAAAATTACAACAAATTTTTCAAATTTGCAAGTCTTTTAACAAAAAAAAATAATCGATTCACTCGCAGAGCAAAGATTTCACGAATTCAATCACCACTCCGCGCCCCGCAAATCACCTGCCATTCACCCACCATTTACCCACCATTTACTCTCCATTTACCTATCCTTCAGCATCCCTTACCATAGGATACCCATACCATACCCATAGGATACCCATATGATAGACCGCCAAATTTGTACAAAATCGCACTCTTACTATATAATACTATGTATTATATACTTTTTGTGCCTAATTTCTTCAAATTTATGAATATACAGCATAGTTTGCCTTGCGTGTGCGTGTATTCATGCGCGAAACAATTAGGAATAGGGCATAAAGGCTGTTTATTTGCGATTTAAGCGACTTTCTAAATTCTACCGAGGGGATGTCGAAAATGAGCTCAAAATGCATAAAAACGCCTAAAAATCGCTAAAAATGCAAAAAAATCTTGCGTATATCAAAAAGTTTTTGTAATTTTGTGCGGTTTTTTGAAAATCTTATTAAAACATATAAACAAATGGAAGAAAACAACGAGATTATTAAGAATGATCACATTATTCCGGTGAAGATTGACGAGGAAATGAAGTCTTCGTATATCGATTACTCAATGAGTGTGATTGTGAGCCGTGCGCTCCCTGATGTGCGCGACGGTTTCAAACCGGTTCACCGCCGTGTGCTGTTCGGTATGAACGAGCTGGGAAATACGAGCGATAAGCCGACGAAGAAGAGTGCGCGTATCGTGGGTGAAGTAATGGGTAAGTATCACCCGCATGGTGATAGTTCTATCTACGGCACGCTGGTGCGTATGGCGCAGCCATGGGCGATGCGCTATTGCCTGGTGGATGGTCAAGGTAACTTCGGTTCTGTCGATGGGGATGGCGCAGCTGCAATGCGTTATACCGAGGCTCGTCTGTCGAAACTGGCAGAAGAGATGCTCCGCGACATCGAGAAGGACACCGTAGATATGCAAAACAACTTCGATGACAGCCTCAAGGAGCCGGTTGTCCTGCCTTGCCGTTTCCCGAACCTCTTGGTGAACGGAGCAAGCGGTATTGCCGTAGGTATGGCTACGAACATGCCGACGCATAACTTGAGCGAGGTGATTGACGGTTGTTGCGCGTATATCAATAATATCAAGGCGCGCATGCATGACACGAGCGTAGAAGACATCACCGTAGAGGAACTGATGGAGTACGTAAAGGCTCCGGATTTCCCGACGGGTGGTACTATCTATGGTTATCAGGGCGTGCGTGACGCTTTTGAGACAGGCCGCGGACGTATCATCATCCGCTCTAACGCCGACATCGAGACCGATGACAACGGCCGTGAGCGTATCATCATCACCGAGCTGCCTTACGGCGTGGTGAAGAGCGACCTGGTGAAGAATATCGCCGAACTGGTTAATGACAAGAAGATTGAAGGTATTGCTGACATCAACGACCACTCGAAACGCGATATCCGCATCGTAGTGGAGGTGAAGCGTGACGCTAACGCACAGGTGGTGCTGAACAAGCTGTATAAGTTCACAGCTCTGCAATCGAGTTTTGCAGTAAACAATATCGCCCTCGTTAAAGGCCGTCCGATGTTGCTGAACCTGAAGCAGCTTATCGGTAACTTTATCGAGCACCGAATGGAAGTGGTGACACGCCGTACGCGTTTCGAACTGAAGAAAGCCGAGGAGAAAGCGCATATCTTGGAAGGTTTGATCATCGCCGTGGATAACATCGACGAGGTGGTTAAAATCATCCGTGCAAGTCGTACTCCGGCGGATGCACAGGCAAACTTGGAGAAGCGTTTCAACCTCGATAACCTCCAGTCCAAAGCGATTGTAGATATGCGCCTGAGCTCTCTCACGGGCTTGCGTATCGACGAGTTGAAGGCTGAATATGAGGAGATTGAGAAACTCATTGCTCACTTGAACGAGTTGCTCGCCAGCGAGGAGTTGCGTTACGACCTCATCAACACGGAGCTTATTGAGATTAAGGATAAATACGGAGATGAGCGCCGTACGCAAATCGTGAAGATGGCAACGGAGTTCAACCCCGAGGATATGTACGCCGATGACGATATGGTCATCACCATTTCGCATCTCGGTTATATCAAGCGTACGCCGCTGGCTGACTTCCGTCAGCAGACACGTGGTGGTATCGGTTCAAAAGCCGGTAGTGCCCGTGATCAGGACTTCATCGAGTATGTTTATCAGGCTTCGATGCACTCCACGATGATGTTCTTCACAGAGATGGGACGTCTGTACTGGCAAAAAGTGTACGACCTGCCCGAAGGCAACAAGCAATCCAAAGGCCGTGCTATCCAGAACATGATTAACCTGCAGAAGGGCGATAAAGTGCGTACCTGCATCAATGTGAAGGGCCTGAACGACCAAGAGTATATCGAGAACCACTACCTGATTTTCGTGACCAAGAATGGTTTGATGAAGAAAACGACACTCGAGGCATATTCACGTCCTCGTGCAAATGGTATCATCGCGCTCGGTCTGCGTGAAGGCGACGAACTGATTGGTGTTACGCTGACTGATGGACAGAGCGAGATGCTCGTTGCCTCCTACAACGGTAAAGTCGTTCGTTTCAACGAGGGTGGCGTGCGTCCGATGGGCCGTGGGGCTACAGGTGTGAAGGCTATCACGCTGGAGGATGACGGACAAGATAGAGTGATTGGCACGGTTTGTGTAGAGAAGAATACAGACAAGACCATTCTGGTTATCTCCGAGAACGGATTCGGCAAGCGTACGCCGGTCGATGACGAGGAAGGAAACGCTATCTATCGCGTCACCAACCGTGGCGGTAAGGGCGTCAAGACCATCGAGATAACCGAGAAAACAGGCCACTTAATCGGTATTGAGGCTGTCACAGATGCAGACGACCTGATGCTGATGACCAAGTCGGGAACAGCAATCCGCATGGATATATCGACCATCCGTCAGACCGGACGTGCCGCACAAGGTGTCAAACTCATCGAACTCCAGAAACGCAATGATACGCTGGTAAGCGGATGTATCGTGCCGAAGGAGGAAGAAGAGAATGGCGAAATGAGCGCTGAAGAGCCGCTTAATGATGAAAATGGTGAAACTAACAACGAAAATCAAGAATAAGTTATGAAAAAATCATTGATTTTGGCAGCACTTGTACTGATAAGCGCAGGCTGCTTCGCACAAAAGAACCCGTTGGTAAAGAAAGCTAAAAGTTACGCCATGGCCGAGACTCCGGACTTCGGCGCTGCGCGTGCTGCTATTGCTGAAGCACTGGATGCCGAGAAAACCGCTGAAGCCTATTACTGGGCAGGTATGATCGGTTATCAGGAAATGACCCAAGAGAACTACAACCAGATGATGGGCAAAGGCGCTAACCAGGCTAAAGCTGGTCAGGCCGTTGAGGAGAGCTACAGATATTGGGTTAAGGCTGACGAATTGGCACAAGTGCCTGTGCTGAACAAGAAAGGCGTTGAAGTGCCGACCGACCCGAAGATGCGCGGAAACGTATCGAAGAAGATGCTGGAGTACTACAAACAGCAGGAGTTGGTAAAATATGGTATCTATTTGAACGAGCAGCGTGATTTCGCCGGTGCCTATGAGGCGTTCAAAATGCACATCGACATACCGGAGCTCGCTATGATGCAGAGTGACAAGTTGCAGAAAGAGATGCCGCGCGACACCACGTATGAGCAGTACAAGTACTACGCAGCTATCTTTGCCGTTCAAAGTGAGATGCACCCGGAAGCCATCGCATTGCTTGAAGAGATGAAGAACGGTTCCTACGAGGCTATCTCGGTGAACCAGTTCCTCTATCAAGAGTATGTGGCTATTAAGGATACCGCAAAATTCGTGGCTACGCTGCAGGACGCTATCGTTCGCTTCCCGAAAGAGAGCTGGTTCCTCCAGAACTTGATTAACTACTACATCTTCTCCGGCCAGGAGCCTGTAGCCGTTGAGTATCTGGCACAAGCCATTGAGCGTGAGCCGAATGTGGCACAATACCACCATATCAAGGGTAACCTCGATGAGAACCTGGGGAACTACGAGGATGCGCTGAAAGATTTCGATGCAGCGCTGGCTATCGACCCGACGCTGGCTGACGCTATGGCAGGCAAGGGTAGAGTATATTACAACCAAGCTGTCAAACTGAATGAGGCTGCTGCACTCATCTCGGACAACAGAGAGTACAAGAAAGCGCTGGATGAGATGAACGAAGTATTCCGTAAATCTCTGCCGTACTTCGAAAAAGCCCATGAGATGGAGCCGCAAGACCGCACATACATTCAGATTCTCAAAGGTTTGTACTATCGCTTCAACATGGACGACAAGTACAATGAGATGAACGAGAAACTGAACAATCTTTAATGGGACGTATTCTCGCAATAGACTACGGTCGCAAGCGTACTGGATTAGCCGTTACGGATATTCTCCGCATAACGGCTAATCCGTTGCTTACGATTGAAACAAAGGATTTGATGGCATGGTTGGCAGACTACTTTGCCAAAGAGCAAGTGGATGAAGTAGTCATCGGCCATCCGACGCAGATGAATGGTGAGGATTCGGAGAGTATGAATTATATTCGACCCTTCATGGGAAATTTTAAAAAACAGTTTCCCGATAAACCTATAACTATGTACGACGAGCGCTTCACATCTGTGCTGGCGCACCAAGCTATGCTGGCCGGTGGCATGAAAAAGAAAGATCGGCAAAACAAAGCCGTTGTGGATAAAATTGCGGCGTGCATAATATTGGAAGGCTACATGGATAGCCTTCGATAAATTTTAAATCATAAAGCGAAAATTCATAAATCGTAAATTACTATGGTTTTACCGATATATTTATATGGTCAGCCTGTGCTGCGCAAGCCAACAGAGGAGATCGAGAAGACACCGGAATTGGCGCAGTTCATCGCAGATATGTATGAAACGCTGACCCAAGCGGAAGGTTGTGGTTTGGCGGCACCGCAAGTGGGCAAGCCTTGGCGCCTGTTCATCGTGGATGGCTCGGAACTGGAGGAGGATTACCCGGAATGCAAAGGATTCAAGAAGACTTTTATCAATCCCGAACTCATTGAAGAGAGCGAGGATACATGCACATATTCCGAAGGATGTCTCTCGTTACCGGGTATCAGCGAGAATGTAATTCGCCCGAAAACCATCGTGCTGCGCTATTTGGACGAGAATTTTGAGGAGCATGAAGAGGAGTTCACCGGCTTTCAGGCACGTATCATCCAGCATGAATATGACCATCTTGAGGCACATGTGTTCACCGATCGTATATCCCCTATTCGTAAGACTTTTGTGCGCAATAAACTGGCAGCAATTGCCAAAGGCAAAGTAGGCGCACGGTACAAATACAAACGTCAATAATGGATTGGTTGAATGTCATCATAATGGGCGTTGGTCTGGCGATGGATTGCTGCGCTATCTCAATAGTGCAAGGGTTAAACCAACGCCAATGGCACCCACGGGCTCTCCTCATGGCAGCAATCTTCGGATTATTCCATATGGGAATGCCGATTATCGGTTATTTTGCTGGCAACCTGTTTGTCGAATTCATGCAACATTACGCACCGTGGATTGCACTCGCATTGTTGGGATTCCTCGGTGCCAAGATGATTTGGGAATCATATCACGAAAAGGATGAGGAGAAATCGGCTAACTGGAATATCACCAACCTTTTGTTATTGGCCGTAGCGACCAGTGTGGATGTGTTGGCGACAGGGCTGTTGTTTGTTCCTTATCCCGAATGGCTAATCCAGTCGGTGGTGACCATCGGCTGCATAACCGCCATGTTTTCGTTAGGCGGTTATTTGCTTGGCGTATATGTCGGCAGACTTAAGATAAATATGGAACTCATCGGAGGCATTGTGCTTATCGGTCTGGGCATAAAGATTTGTATAGAGGGTCTATGTTCTTGATACAGAATACATTAGTTAGTCTGGACGTATTGGAGAAAGAGTTTTGCTGCGACCTTGATACATGTCGAGGTTGCTGTTGTATTGAAGGAGATGCGGGTGCTCCGGTAACCGAAGATGAGGAGCAAAAAATAGCGGACATACTGCCAATTTTGCTGCCGGATATGACCAAAGAGGCAAAAGCAGTAGTAGAAAAGCAAGGAATCGCTTATAATGACCCCTCGGGCGAGCGTGTGACGTCCATCGTTAATGACAAGGATTGTATTTTTGCCCGCACGGACCATAACGGCTGGTGTTACTGCTTGATAGAGAAGGCATACAACGCCGGAAAGATTGATTTCAAAAAACCCATTTCGTGCCATCTATATCCAATCCGTTTAACCAAAGTAGGGGAATATACAGGTCTGGAATACCATCGCTGGGATATATGTCATTGTGCACGAGTGCAAGGAAGAAAACTACATCTACCTCTTTATCAGTTCCTTAAAGAGCCATTAATCAGGCGTTTCGGAGAGGAATGGTATAATGAACTGGAATTAACCGCCACAGAGTGGAAAAAACAATGCGCGCAGAAATAATTACTATAGGAGATGAGTTGCTCATCGGACAGGTTGTGGACACTAATTCCGCATGGATGGCAGAACAACTCAATGTGTACGGCATAGAACTGTACCAGATTACATCCGTCCACGATAGCCGTGAACATATTCTGATGGCTCTGAATGAAGCCTTCAGCCGTGCAGATATCGTTTTGACGACAGGCGGTCTTGGCCCAACCAAGGATGATATCACAAAACAAGTGCTTTGCGAGTATTTCGGTACGCACCTTATTGAAGATACACGCGTGCGTGCGCACATAAATCAACTGTATAAGGAGCGTCCGGATGTGCTGAACCGGTTGACAGCGACGCAATGGTTAGTGCCGGAAAGTGCAGAGATACTGGAGAATAGAGTAGGCTCAGCTCCATTAATGGTCTTCCACCATGGAAAACAGTTACTGGCTGCTATGCCTGGTGTGCCGTACGAGATGAAGATAGCTATGGAGGAGCAGATTTTGCCATATATCGGGCATACTACTGCAAGTATTCTTCATAAAACGCTGCAAGTCACCGGAATACCTGAATCATCACTGGCCATTTTATTAGAGGAATATGAGCAATCGATGCCCGCTTCTCTGCATTTGGCGTACTTGCCCAAAGACGGAATCATCCGCTTGCGTCTGTCTGCCTACGGCGATTTGAGCGAAGCAGAGGTGCAACAATGGTTTGAGCGGCTTAAAATGCTGGTTTCCGGATATATGATAGCCGAAACAGATGAGCCCTTGGAAGTAATTGTGGGACGTTTACTCAAAGAGCGCCATCAGACCATCTCTACTGCTGAATCCTGCACAGGTGGAAAATTAGCTTCATTACTGAACAAACATGCCGGTTCTTCGGAGTTCTATTACGGCTCGATTATTAGCTATGACAACTCCGTCAAGGAGCATTTATTAGGCGTGCCCGAAGAGGTAATACAGACGCACGGAGTGGTGAGCGAAGAAGTTGTTCGCGTCATGGCGGAGTCCGTTCGCAAACGGCTCAATACTGATTTCAGTATTGCTACAAGCGGCATCGCAGGTCCTTCCGGAGGCTCAGAAACAAAGCCTGTCGGAACGGTTTGGATAGCTTGGGCAACGCCAAACGGGACATGTGCAGAGTGCTTCCATTTAGGCAAATTGCGCGAACAAATCACAGACAGGGCATGCACAAAAGCACTCGTGAAAATGATAGAGTTACTTAAAAAATGATAAAAAGAATGGCATATGCTTGCATATGTCATTTATTTTTTGTAACTTTGCACCCGATTTGTGAATATTCTAAAACATTATATAAAATGAATCTTTCTGAATTAACTGACAAAATCTACGCGGAAGGCGTAGAAAAAGGCAATGCCGAAGCAAAGCAGATTGTTGAGAAAGCAAATGCCAAGGCTGCCGAAATTATTGCTGAAGCAGAAAAGAAAGCCGCTGCTATTGTTGCAGAGGCAGAGGGGAAATCTGCAGATCTGGACAAGAAGACCCGGGCGGAGTTGAAGTTGTATGCTGAGCAGAGCGTGAACGCTGTGAAGACGGAAATCACGAACTTGCTTGCAGACAAAATCGCTGCAGACAGCGTGAAAGCGGCTACAACAGACGCTAAGTTTATGCAAAGCCTTATCGCCAAGATGGCTGAGCAGATGGCTAAAGAAGGTGAAGTGCTGATTGAGGCGAAAGATGCAGAAGCTTTGAAGAAATACTTCACTGCCAATGCCAAGGGGCTGCTCGACAAGGGTGTTACTATCAAAGAGGTGAAAGGTATCAAAACCGATTTCACAATCCAGCCCGCCAAAGGCGGCTACAAACTGGCCTTCGGTGACGCTGAATTCATAGCATATTTCAAGGAAATGCTTCGTCCCCAATTAGTTGAGGAATTGTTCTAGATCATACATCGTAAATCGTTATATCGTACATTTATATGACTTACGAGTATTTATTGGCAGGCTTGCCGGAGTTGAAAGCCGGTTCTGATGTGCCGGTGTCACTTGAGAAACTGAATGAGTTGCTCGATGAACACCTGTCTGCGTCGGACAAAGAGTTGCTTGACTTGCTGCGTGTTCCGATAGATGCGGAGACGCTGGAACAAGGACTGCATGCTGACAATCGCTTCGTCCGTGCATGGTTTGCTTTTAATCAGGATATGAACAACGTGCTTGTTGCGCAAATATGCCGCAAGCACGGTTTTGACGTGAAGCAACAGATAGTAGGGCAAGGCGAAGTGGCAGAGCAACTCCGGACGCATGCAACGCAGAAAGACTTCGGGCTGAATGAGGTGGACGGCGACTTCCAAACTATTCTGGCGCTGGCGCAGATAGAAAACCTTATGGAGCGCGAAAAAGCGATGGATGCCATACGCTTTGAGTGGCTGCAAGAGCGCACAGAGTTTGACTTTTTCTCTGCAGAAATGGTTTTCGCATACTATTTGGAGGCCGTCATGCTGCATCGCTGGAGCCTGCTGACCGTCGAAGAAGGCGAGAAAGTATTCCGCGAGTTAGTAGCGGACATGAAAAAGGATATTAAATTAGACTAAAATATGACAACTGGAAAAGTAAAAGGAATTATTGCCAACTTGGTGACTGTCGCGGTTGATGGCCCTGTTGCGCAAAATGAAATCTGCTACATCTATGTTGGCGAGGTGAAATTGATGGCTGAGGTTATAAAAGTCATCGGTGCCAACGTGTATGCGCAGGTATTCGAGTCCACTCGTGGCCTAAAAGTAGGCAATAAAGTGGAGTTCACCGGCCACATGCTGGAGGTGACTCTCGGTCCGGGTCTTCTCAGCCGTAACTATGACGGTTTGCAGAATGACCTCGACAAACTGACAGGTGTGTTCCTCAAGCGCGGTGAGTATAATTTTCCGCTCGACACTGAGAAGAAATGGGCATTCAAGCCCATCGCTAAAGTGGGAGACAAAGTAGAAGCCGCTTCATGGCTTGGCGAGGTGGATGAAAACCACCAGCCGCATAAAATTATGGTTCCGTTCGTGTTTGAAGGCACCTACACCGTAAAATCGATTGCCAAAGCAGGTGAGTACACCATCAATGAAGTGATGGCCGTCTTGACCGATGCGGAGGGTAATGACCATGAAGTGACGATGGTTCAGAAATGGCCGGTGAAGAAAGCCATTCTTGCATACCGTGAGAAACCGCGTCCCTTCAAACTGTTGGAGACTGGTGTCCGTACGATTGACACAGCGAACCCGTTATGCGAGGGCGGTACAGGCTTTATCCCCGGACCGTTCGGTACCGGAAAGACAGTGCTCCAGCACGCTATCTCCAAGCAGGCAGAAGCAGATATCGTAATCATCGCAGCCTGCGGTGAGCGTGCTAACGAAGTGGTGGAGACCTTCACGGAGTTCCCGGAATTGGATGACCCGCATACTGGCCGCAAGTTGATGGAGCGTACCATCATCATTGCTAATACGTCAAACATGCCTGTGGCTTCCCGTGAGGCATCTGTATATACGTCTATGACGATTGCAGAGTACTATCGTTCGATGGGCCTGCGCGTATTGCTCATGGCAGACTCAACGAGCCGTTGGGCACAGGCCTTGCGTGAGATGTCAAACCGTTTGGAGGAGCTTCCCGGACAGGACGCCTTCCCAATGGACCTCTCTGCTATCATTGGTGCCTTCTATGCCCGCGCAGGATATGTTTATTTGAATAACGGACAGACTGGTTCGGTTACTTTCCTTGGCACCGTTTCGCCTGCCGGCGGTAACCTTAAGGAACCGGTGACGGAAGGAACGAAGAAAGTGGCACGATGCTTCTATGCCTTGGAGCAGGCACGTGCCGATAGAAAACGCTATCCGGCGGTTAACCCGATTGACTCGTATTCCAAATATGTAGAATATCCTGAGTTTGAGGCATATATCTCCGAACTGATTGACAAAGAATGGTTGCCGATGGTTAACGATATGAAGACCTACTTGCAGCGCGGCAAGGAGATTCAGGAGCAGATTAACATCCTTGGTGATGACGGCGTGCCCGTGGATTATCACGAGGAGTTCTGGAAATCGGAGGTTATCGACTTCGTGATTTTGCAGCAGGATGCGTTCGATAAGATTGACTCGGTATGCCCGCTTGAGCGTCAGAAATACATGCTACATCTGGTGATGGACATCTGCCGTCATGATTATAGTTTCGATATCTTCACGGATGTAATTGACTACTTCAAGCGCGTCATAAACCTTTGCAAACAGATGAATTACTGTGAGTTCCACTCCGCAGAGTTTGAAGACTATCGCAAGAAACTCGATGAACTGTTGGCAGAAAAACAGATTGCAGCGTAAATTGTAACAGACTAAATTGTAAATGAATTTATGGCTAAAGCATTTCAAAAAATATACACGCAGATAACTGCGATTACCAAAGCGACATGTTCGCTGAAGGCCGAAGGAGTAGGAAACGATGAACTGGCTCTGGTCAACGGCAAACTGGCGCAGGTAGTGAAAATCATCGGCGATGAGGTGACGCTACAGGTGTTCCAGGGAACAGAAGGTATCCCGACCAACGCAGAAGTCGTTTTCCTTGGCAAGGCGCCGAGTCTCAAGGTAAGTGACCAACTGGCAGGACGTTTCTTCAATGCCTATGGTGACCCTATCGATGGCGGACCTGCTGTTGAAGGCAAAGAAGTGGAGATCGGTGGTCCATCGGTGAACCCTGTTCGCCGTAAACAGCCGTCGGAACTGATTGCTACGGGTATTGCCGGTATTGACTTGAATAACACACTCGTTTCGGGTCAGAAGATTCCTTTCTTCGCCGATCCGGACCAGCCGTACAACCAAGTGATGGCTAACGTGGCGTTGCGTGCCGAGGCGGACAAAATTATCCTTGGCGGTATGGGTCTGACCAACGATGACTACCTCTATTTCAAGAATGTGTTCTCCAACGCCGGTGTGCTTGACCACATTGTTTCGTTCGTCAACACCACAGAGAACCCGCCTGTAGAGCGACTTCTTATCCCGGATATGGCGCTTACAGCAGCTGAGTATTTCGCAGTGGAGAAGCACGAGAAAGTACTTGTGCTCTTGACGGATATGACGCTTTATGCCGATGCCTTGGCAATTGTGTCTAACCGTATGGACCAGATTCCTTCCAAGGACTCCATGCCGGGTTCGCTCTATTCGGACCTCGCTAAAATCTATGAAAAGGCCGTTCAGTTCCCGCCGGAAATCGGTGGCGGTTCTATCACCATCATTGCGGTAACCACGCTCTCCGGTGGTGACATCACACACGCTATTCCGGATAACACGGGTTATATCACAGAAGGTCAGTTGTATCTGCGCCGTGACTCCGATATCGGTAAAGTCATCGTCGATCCATTCCGCTCGCTGTCTCGTCTGAAACAGCTTGTTGCGGGAAAGAAGACGCGCGAAGATCATCCGCAGGTGATGAACGCGGCCGTTCGTCTATACGCCGATGCTGCCAATGCCAAGACTAAGAAAGAGAATGGTTTCGACCTGACGGACTACGATGAGCGTTGCTTGGATTTTGCACGCGAGTACAGCCGCGAGATTTTGGCTATCGACGTAAATATCAATACCGTGCAGATGCTGGATGTGGCTTGGCAACTCTTCGGCAAGTATTTCAAACCGGAAGAGGTGAATATCAAACAAGCACTGGTTGACCAGTATTGGCCGAAAGCTTAAAGTTGAATGTTGAGAGTTGAAAGAAGAAACTATAAACTCTGAACTATAAACTAACATTTATGGCAATAACGTATCAATTTAATAAAACATCGTTGCAAAGTCTAGAGAAGGACTTGAAGATGCGGCAACGCACTTTGCCTACTTTGCAGAGCAAAGAAACGGCTCTGCGTCTGGAGGTGAAGAAAGCGAAAAATGAGCTCGAAGACCTCGACAAAGAGGTTGAGCGCCGTATCAAGGACTACGACAAGATGATTGCACTATGGGGAGAGTTCGACACGAGCCTCATACACGTGGACGACGTTCGCATGTCTATTAAAAAGATTGCGGGCGTGCGCGTGCCCGTGTTAGACGAAGTCGTGTACTCCACCAAAGAGTTCTCGCTCTTCTCGTGCCCCAAGTGGTTTGCCGATGGCTTTGAGCAACTCAAGGCGATAGCCGATGTCGGTATCCGTCAGGAGTTCGTACGTCGCAAAGTGGAATTGCTCGAGTATGCACGTAAGAAAACGACGCAGAAAGTGAACCTCTTTGAGAAAGTGCAAATCCCCGGTTACCAGGACGCTATCCGTAAAATCAAACGATTTATGGAGGACGAGGAGAACTTGAATAAATCAAGTCAGAAGATTGTGAAGAGCAAGCGTGAGAAAGAAGCACGTGAAGCAGAAGAAAGGAGGGTACAGGCATGATTTCACAAATGAAGAAATACACCTTCCTGGTGTTCCATCGTGATTACGACACCTTCCTTACGCAGTTGCGCGACCTGGGAGTCGTACATATCACGCAAAAAGCCGCTGGACTCATAGAGAATGATGAGAAACTCCAGGCTGCGCTCCAGCACGAAGATGATTTGCGCCGCTTGATTAATCAAGGGGCTCCGGACCAGATGATTCAGGAGCGCGATGCTATCAAGCAAAACATTGCTGATGCTAAAGAGGCTGCGCAGCAGGCGGCTGTATGGGGTGATTTCGATGCACAGCATATCGAAGCACTCAAAGAGGCAGGTTACAACATGCGTTTCTTTGATTGCGCGATAAGTGCATATAAGAAGGAGTGGGGTATTAAGGTCAATACGATAGAAGGCAAGACCTACTTCGTGCGCGTGGAGGGTACAGCGTCCCAGGATGTCGATCTCTCGGAGATGCTTGAGAAAGCAACCGAACTTCCGCAGCCTGAGAAATCGGAAGCACAGTGGAATAAGGAGATAGAGCAGTTAAATGGTCTTTTGGCCGCGGCTGATGCCCGTATCGAGGCTTGGCAACTGGCAAATATGGACCGACTCAAGCAGCAACTCGTTGAGGCGCGTCAGCAAATCGATTGGCAACGCGTGCAGCTGTCAACCGACAAACTGGCGGATGGCGCTTTGTGCCTTATCGAAGGTTTCTGTCCCATAGAGAAAGAGACGGAATTGGAGAATATGCTCAATTCTGCTCAGGTCTATTACGAGAGTGCCAAACCGACGGTAGAGGACAACACACCGATAGAGTTGAAAAACAATTTCTACACACGTTTGTTTGAGCCTATCACACGTCTTTATTCGCTGCCTAACTACGCAGAACTGGACCCGACGCCGTTCTTTGCGCCCTTCTTTATGCTGTTCTTCGGCCTTTGTCTGGGTGATGGCGGCTATGGATTGCTGATACTCTTGGCGGGTATTGCGGTTATCCTCAAAGCACCAAAACTGAAAGAGTGGGGTTGGCTCGGCGTATTCATGGGCTTGACGACCATGGTAGTAGGTATCCTGACGGGCATGTTCTTCGGTATCAATCTGGAGGATGTGGCTGTGCTGGCGCCAGTTAAGCAGTATTTCATTACTGAGACGAACGCCACAGTCCATTTCATGGGCGGTTCGTATCATCCGATGATGGTTTTCGCTATCCTCATCGGTATCTTCCAGATACTCTTTGCGATGGGCTTCAAGGTAGTGAAAATCACGTTGCGTGACGGCTTCAAATATGCGGCATATGATTGCGCATGGCTGGTGGCTCTGGTCACACTCATCGTGTGGTTCGCATTGGCAGGCTCGCTCTCAACAGTCGGATTATACGGAATTTACGCGATATTGGGCCTCTGCGCCGTGTTTATCCTGTTCTACAGCAATCCTGACCGTAAGGTTCTCTTGCTGAATCTCGGTGGCGGTCTGTGGGGCACGTATAACATGGTCAGCGGATTACTGGGCGATGTGCTCAGTTACATCCGTTTGTTCGCATTGGGCTTAGCGGGCGGTATCCTTGGCAATGTATTTAATGCCTTGGCTTTGCAGGCCGGCGGTGCTTGCCCGTCTTGGATAGGATGGCTGCCTACGCTGCTTATCCTCGTCTTCGGCCACACGCTTAACTTCGCGCTGTGTCTCATCTCTTCTGTCGTTCACCCGATGCGTCTGACGTTTGTGGAATTCTACAAGAACGCAGGCTTCGAAGGCGGCGGCAAGGAGTACAAACCTTTTAAAAAATAAATTAGAAACAATAAATCATTAAATACAAAACATTATGACATTAAATTTGATTCTCGCCTTTATTGGCATCGCTTTCATGGTCGGTCTGTCCGGCGTAGGTAGTGTGTATGGTTTGACCATGTGTGGTAACGCAGTGGTAGGTGCGCTCAAGAAGCGTCCGGACGCAATGGGTGTATATATCCTTTTGTCCGCGCTGCCTTCTACGCAGGGTATTTACGGCTTTGTGGGTTATTTCATGGTTCAGAAGTATCTGACGGCAGGTATCACCACGCTGCAGGCTGCTGCTATCCTTGGTGGCGGCATGGCATTGGGTCTGGTGGCTCTTCTGTCGGCTATTCGTCAAGG
>ONGK01000034.1 GCA_900317345.1 uncultured Bacteroidales bacterium
TTGCGACTCAAATTTTACTTCACGAATCATAGTCTCTCCTCCTTAGTTTTTGCGTGGATCAATCGATTTAACTGCACCTTGCTCTTTGGTCGTGCGGCCATAAGTACCGGTTACGCTCTTCAAGGCCTCGTCTGCCGGAACGCCTTTCTTCACAGCGTCCATGAACTTGCCCATGTGAACATATTCATAACCGCAAACCTCATTATCCTCATCCAGGAACTCCTTGGTGATATAACCTTCGGTTAACTGCAGGTAACGAACGCCTTTAGCCTTGGTCGAATACAGCGTACCGCACTGGCTAACGAGTCCCTTACCGAGGTCCTCAAGACCTGCGCCGATGGTCAGACCGCCCTCAGAGAACGCACTCTGCGTACGACCGTAAACGATCTGCAGGAACAACTCACGCATAGCGGTGTTGATTGCGTCGCAAACGAGGTCGGTGTTCAGCGCCTCGAGAATCGTCTTGCCCGGCAGGATCTCTGCCGCCATTGCAGCCGAGTGAGTCATACCAGAGCAACCGATAGTCTCTACCAGTGCCTCCTCGATAATACCGTCTTTCACATTCAAGCTGAGTTTGCAGCAACCCTGTTGAGGTGCACACCAGCCGATTCCGTGCGTCATACCCGAGATGTCCTTAATCTCAGTAGCCTTCACCCATTTGCCTTCTTCAGGAATAGGTGCGGGGCCATGCTTCGGACCCTTCGCTACAACGCACATTTCTTGTACTTCTTTCGAATAAATCATGTGTTTAGAAATATTGTTTGTTAATAGTTATTTTTGTTTTTCACACATTTTGCGCTGCAAAATTACTACTTTTTTTGCATATATGCAAGCGTACGCGCGTTTTTTCAGCAAAAAAATATGTTTTTGTAGTGGGAAATTTGCATATTTCAAAAAAATATTGTACCTTTGCATCGTATTTTCAAGGCTTCTTGTTATCCGGTATATATACCAAATCAGACTAGTGTGAAGAAGCCAATTGACTTTTGGCTTCGAACAGGGAAGGCGGTCGGGGAGACCAAGCCGACCGAGACTATAAATAGCAAAGGCGGAGTCCGAAATTACTGCATTTTTTTGCTTTTAACGAGGATTGGAGTCCGTTAGTACTGTTAGGTTTCCCTTCATAGGGAAACTAACATATGTACTAAGGACGTCGCTCCATTCCTGTTAACCTCTTCTTTTGTTAGGACTCGGCCATAGGCGGATTAGGCCTTCGTCGTCCGCTCTCTGCATGCGGACGGGTTATCCTGTATCGTCTCGCTTATTCGTTGATTGCCGAATCATCTCGCCCGCCCGATACGGATAATTTTAGATATTTTTCTCTGACATCATAGGCGTTTACCTCCTCTGGAGGTGCGGAACGATGCCCTGCCGTGCACGTAAAGTCTACTTTTAAGGGCGCAGCGGGGCACGGGACGCAGAGCGCTGCTAAGCGTTACGCCTATGTGGCAGTATTTTCTTTATTTTTCTTTATATTTTCAGTTTAATTGTCCTCAGCTTGTGCCTCTTTCCGCTCTTTCAGCAACACCATCCTTACGAACACCGGAAACATCCCGTACATGACTTTTTCCGTCCGCCCTTCATTGAGAAACGCATCGCACCCGCCCTTAAACTGTGCATTCCATCGTGCCCGTAACTCCGCATACCGCGGATGCTCTGGATTCTTTACTATCGCACTCGCCTCACGGCAAACCGCCTGCCAATTCAGCCTTTGCGCCTCTTCAGCCGCCGACCGCGGACTATGCTTGTAGTCGCGCTTGCGTAAACGGTAAAACTCCTGCGGACCCATCGCTACGATGTGCCCCGAATCATCGCGATAGCTCTTGATGCGCATCACCATGTTCGAATGCGGGTTTCCTTGCCCGCTCACTTTCCCTCGCAGGATATCCAATCCCGCACTTAAACTTGCCTGTGACATATCTGTTTATTCGTTTAGTATTTTTTATCTTTTCCCTTTTCACCTTCTATTTTTCGCCTTCCTTTTTTCCTTTCCGCCTTCCTCTTTCCACCTTCCACTTTTTATATAATCTTTAGTGATTCTTTAGTGATTCTTTAATGTTTCCTTAGTGATTCAGCCTATCATGCTATGACAACACTATAATCTGAGTATACTCAAACCCTAATCTTTATACCCTGATTTTATGAAAATTAACCTCTTTCCCGAAATCGACTGCAAATTTACAAATATTTTTTGATATATGCAAATTTTTCTATTTGTAAACGGAATTCTTTGGGGATTTTCTTTTTTCTGCATCGTCCATTCCGTCCGATACCATCGGGCATAAAACAGCAGCGACATTTTTGCCGCTGCTGATGGATTAATGAAGTATAATTATTCATCACTGACCAGTATTAGATTTACTACTATATTGTAATTGCCTGTATAATCTTTATCTTTGTTTTCGTATGTCCATATGGTATAATATGTGTTATATGTATAACGTGTGTATACACCGTAATCCTCTAAATTAATATTCTTACTTGCACTAATAATGCTATATTCTTCTTTTGTTGGTAATCGCCATGTGTTTTTTCCATATGCTCTTTTCTTGTTGATGCCATTAATGATTGCATTGGGGCATGTCGAATATGATCCTAATTTTTCGGGATATACATATAAATATCCGCCTACTAAGATAGGACCTTGTTGTTTCTGTTCTACATATACAACCTTTTCCTTATAGACCACTTTTGGCTCTTGTTGAGATTTAGTATTGTTGTTTTGTTGAACAATGATGTTTTGCGCATTCGCAAATGTGACACCAAACAAAACAACAATAATAACGATAGATTTTTTCATAATTTTTGTCGGCGGTTATATCCCATCGCCCCATCGGTTTTTAATTAATATAATTGTTAGTTATGCAAAAAAAAACGTGAGCCAACTGCTATTGGTTTATTCGGGTCTCGACTCCCATAGTGTCCAATATATGCAGAAAGCCCACGCGTCGCGTGAGCGTTTCGCGATATTTTTCGGAACACTATAATTCAAATTGTCGAGAAATGAATAAATCCTCAAATAAAGCAAACGCTTAATTTTTCCATTAGCGCACACCTGCGCTTGTCCTTGCTGTTTCCGTCGACAAGCGACGTCCTTGCTTTTTTACGCTGTCAAGGCCAGCGGTTTGGTTAAATCGCTACCGTAAACGGATCGACTTGAGTCACTACACCGTTCTCACTAAAGATGAGCGGCTGGTGGTCACGACGATGTTGCTCCACAACACGACGATAAGATTGTTTTAAGCCTGCGCTTAATTTTGCTTCTAATTCACGTTCACTCATTTTTTATTGTCTTTGCAACTTTACGCTGCAAAGTTACAACAAATATTTGGAATATACAAGGATTTCGTGATAAAAGTATAAATTTATTTAATTTTTAGAGAGAAATCGTTGTTAGTCGCACATTGTGCGATAGTACCAATAGTCATATCCCGTGATTTTGAAATTTTCTGCAGGAAATATTTGCATATATCAAAAAAAAGCAGTACCTTTGTAGCCGAAATATCACATGCCTATGAAAAGATTTACTTACATACTCATCGCGTTACTGTTCGTAACCCTCGCTTCGCCCGTTTGGGGAGCCAAATCATTCGTCGGTTTTTCTATAAATAACAACTTGGATGTCCAGATAGAAAACGGTCTTATTCAAAATATGTTTAATGTGAACAAAGTGGAGACCGATGGGCGATACGATATCAACCTCAACCTTGCCGGCGCAGGCTTCTTTACGATGGGCGGAGTGACCTTTTATTACAAAAACTCTGCTGCAGGTACAACAACTTTTAAGACATACATCGGCTATATTCAGCCGAATGGTTATAATCGGGAAATATGGATACCAACGGTTCCTGGTGAACAAGTGAACGTTGCCCTTAAAGAAGCTTGCGCGGAGATTCTTGTAAATGGTACCTCTCGGGCATTTACAGCCGGCGACAATATACTGACAGCAACAGGTGATCGTATTGTGTTAAAAACGACTGAAGGAAACAAACCGAAGATTCAGACTATTTTCTCTCTTGCATCGGGGGCCGCGAACACGGAGTGGTTGCCGAAAAAGCCAAGTTGCGTAGAAGCAGTCAATATAGGACAAGCCTTGGCTGTGGGAGGTATCACGGATGAGAATTTCTTAATAACGGGTTATATCTCTGCCAAAGCCGGAAATGCAGGAGACTATGACACATACGGAAATGAGACCTATTGGATAACGGATGATTCCACCAGTACGGCCAGATCCAATGCCGCAGGTGCCTTCCAAGTCTTTCGTGGTGTAGCAGGTACGCCGATAGCCATAGGCGACCGAGTACGCATCTTGACGAAAATCAAGAACTACAACGGTCTCATTCAGTCTGAGTCTAAAAGTGTCGTAATCATTCTTCCCAAAGGTTCAGACCCTGATTCAGACCCCGACTCGTTTAAGAACAAATGTAAAATCTACGCGACAAGCAATAATTGTGCATACGGCATGGCGCTTGGCGGCGGTGCGTACATAATGAATACCCAAGTGACGCTATTGGCGATTCCCACGCCAAATGGTGTATTCCTCCGATGGGAAGATGGTGTGACAGATAATCCGCGAGTGGTTACCGCTGGTTATGCAGGAGAAGAGGAAAGAGGCTACGATGCCATATTCGGCACCACAGGAAAAGGCGAATCGTTCGATCCACTTGACGATGATAATGTACAACCCGGTAATCCAAGCGACCCTGACCCTTCTAACCCGATTCCCAAACCCAATCCCAATCCGGATCCCACTATATTCAGCCCTCAACCGACTATCCTTTGCGGAAAGTCGGTAGGTATTAATTTTTACAACAAGACTTGCGTGACTGACCCGGACGGAAAGGGACAAGAGATAGTTTACGGTTGGAAAGTAGTCGAAAAATAATAGACCATGAAACAGATACGATTAACCATACTACTGTTTGCAGTACTTTGGACAAATAACGCGTTCGCACAACAAGATACGGAGTTTTGGTTCGCCGTACCCCGTTATTTGAGTGTACATACTACTTTAAATAACATGCCGGGAATCGGTTTTAATTTCATGTTGGTGTGTAATCAAGGCGTAGCGAATGTGACCATCTCGTTTCCCGCGAGCCCAAGTATTCCGGCACTACACTACCAAGTGAATTCCACTCCTATTCAAGTAAGCCTGGGCCATAATTTAGCCTGCATAAACAATGTCATAGCACCGCCTTTTAATCGTGTATCCCAACGAGGCATCCTCATTCAGTCAGACTTACCTATACAATGTTATTTTCAAGTACCGGGAGAGAATGCGGCCATATATACGCTGAAGGGAAAGCAGGCGCTTGGCAGGGAATTTATCGTAACGATGCAGCGCGACCATCCTAATGGTACCGATGGCGGATATCAATCATCCTTCAACTCGTTTGAGATAGTGGCAACAGAAGACAATACTTTTGTTACCATTTATCCTTCCAATTATTACTACCATAACAAGACCACAGCGAACAACTCATCCGTTCCGTCCATGTCACCTGAGGTCAGCAAACAACCGGAAGATTTTTGCTATATCGGCTCTGTAAATATTCTTCTGAACAAAGGTGAGACCTACGCTATGCGCTCATGTGGACATTCCATCAACGAGCAATTAACAGGTACGCGCATAGAAGCTAATAAACCCATAGCGGTGACAGGAAACGATGACTCGGTGGAGCGTTCTCCTGACTATGATAGCCATGGAGACCAGTTGTATCCGACATCAATGGCCGGCAAAGAGTTTGTCGTCGCGGGTGCGAGCGGAGAAATGAATGTTGGTTCTATGTATGGGGTATATCTATATCCCTTGTATGACGATACTAAAATATCATACACTTTGATTGATAAAGCCGGACATTCAGAAAAAGAAGAGATTGTGTTAAACAAATCTTCCATTTGGGACGAGAGTATTTATACAGCCGAAGAACAAGCAATCTTGGCAGTATATGCGGCGAAAGCAGCATCATTAAACCATACCCCTTCAAGTGAACGTGTTTTCTACAAACAGACCGCTCATTACATCAGTATGGAAGACGACGGAAAAGCGGCTATGCTCATCCAAACTTCTAAACCCATCATGGTAGCACAAGTTAATGGTAATGGAGGCGAAACAGGCATGGCTATGATACCGCCAATTACCACCCATCTTGGCATGACGGAGTTCACATATCTCACACGCGATGGAGAAGCGGGATTAAGTCTGATTACAAAAAATGCGTATGCTGACGGTTTTATGGTTAACGGGCTTCCTCTCAACGGAACGAAATATCTTATCGGGAACGGAACAGATTATTGTTACATCGGCTGCAAATGTAAAGCCAGCATCCTACATATAACAAATACAAAAGGACCGTTCCAGGCTAGCGTTGGAGAAACTACTATTTTTACCTACACCTTCGCTCATTTTGCCGACTTGACTCCTGATGGGCAAATAATCATTACTGACGAAGAAAACCCTTATTCCGAGGACAATAACCGTCCTGGCGAAATGGGCGATAACGGCATCGAAATAACGTACTATCCCAACGAGATACAAACGGGAACAACCTATTACACCTGTCTCGGCAATGATGTGAACTTCCACGCCCGCATCAGTAGTGGAGCCGCTATATCGGAACCGCAGTGGACGCTACCGAACGGACAAGTACACGCCGGGCAAAACTTGGCGATTCATGGTGTCGGCATAGAAGACCTCGGTGTTTATAGCGTAACGGGCATAGTGAACACCAACCGGGTAGAAGCAACTTTTAAACTCACGGTACCGGATAGTGTGGAAAGCAATGTCACCACACGCGTTTATATGTGTGAGGGGGCTACTTATACCTGGCCGCTTAATAACAAACAGTATACTGCCCCCGCAAAAGATACACTCCAGATTTCAGCCATGGTCAACGGACAAGTACTGAACGGTTGTTACAAAAACATGATACTGGATTTGCAGGCTACTTCGAAGAATTTAGATACTCTGTATCTATATTACACACTCAGCGAAGGAGACACTTTGCAATGGTATGGTCAGCAGATAACGGAAAGCACCATCCGAAAGAGAGTCATCACTACGCCTTCCGGTTGTTCCCGTTTAGTGTATCTCGTAGTTAAATTCAAACCGAACGGACAAGATGATGCTATTCTCTCTGATGCAGATGTCTTAGACCCCGACGATCCGACTATACCGTTAGACCCGGATTCTCCCGAACCGCCAGATCCTGTTAACCCACCTGATCCCGTTACCCCGCCTGACCCCGTTACCCCACCTGATCCCGAAGAAATAACACCGGAAGATTTTGACATATATGTCCATGAGGAGGGCGACGATGTGATTATAAACGTAGAGTTAGGCAAACACGAAGCAGACATCACAGTTTATTCCACCGCTGGCATACGGGTATATAGTGTACACAAAAATATAAAAACAACAAAGTTCGTCTTACCCTCGCTTCCAACAGGAATGTATATCGCTTTAATAGCAGTGGATAATAAACTGACCGTCAAAAAGAAGTTTGTTGTTCAATCTGAGTAATGGAAAAGGCGTCTCCGGACGCTTTTTTTTTTAACTTACGCACGATTATTTCTTTTTTTATTTGCACAAATAAAAAATTTTTAGTACCTTTGCACCCGCAAATTGTCGAGTAACTAAACAACAACTATAATTATGGTATACAAATTTACTTTTTCGTGCGAGGAAGGCGATCCGAATTTCAGACGCGTTTTTGAAGCGGACCCCGATGCTACCTTTCTTGACCTGCACAACGCCATCCTCAAGAGTGTCGGCTATCCCGATGACCAGATGACCTCTTTCTTCTTGTGCAACGACGAGTGGGAAAAAGGGCAGGAAGTGACCCTCGTGGAGATGGATTCGAACTTCGAATACGATAACATGGTCATGAACGACACACGCCTCAGCGACTTGATTGAGGAGCAAGGACAGCGGCTGATTTATGTGTTCGACCCGATGTTCGAGCGCTATTTCTTCGGCAGCCTCAAGGAAATTAAACCCGGCAGCATGAACGGCGTGGAGTGCGTGGAGAGCACAGGCAAAGCGCCGAAGCAATTGAAGTCGGAAGACCCGTTAGCGGGTATTGGCGGCAGCGGTAAAGGCGGCGACGATGACTTTATGTTCGATGACGAATTCAAAGACGAGTACGACATGGGCGACATCGACATGGAGGGATTCCAGGATTTGTCGTTTGATGACGGAACGATGTTTTGACGAAGTCTTTAATCGTAATATTAGGTGCGACAGGAGTTGGAAAGACGGAGTTGGCGCTACGGGTAGCGGAGCATTACGGATGCCCGATACTCAATTGTGACAGTCGGCAGGTCTTTCGCGGTATTCCAATTGGCACAGCGGCGCCAACAGTCGAAGAACAAGCTCGCGTGAAGCACTATTTCGTCGCTACGCGTGAATTGGAAGAAGACTACAACGCCGGGCAATACGAGCGGGACGCTTTGGCGCTGATGGACGATTTGTTCCGGACGCATGACGTACTGGTGATGAGCGGAGGCTCGATGCTGTATGCCGATGCCGTATGCAACGGTCTGGATGACCTCCCGCCTGTTCCGGAGCACATCCGTGCAGACGTGCAGAGGAAATACGAACAAGGCGGTTTGGAGTGGTTGCAAAGCGAAGTGCAGCGGTTGGACCCGCACTATTGGTGCGAAGTGGACCAACAGAACCCCGCGAGACTGGCGCACTGCGTGGAATTATGTCTGACCACCGGAAAAGCCTATTCGTCGCTATTAACGAAGAAAGCCAATAGCCAAAGCCAAAGCCGTCCTTTCCATATTATCAAAATGGAACTGGAGCGACCGCGGGCTGAGTTATACGACCGCATCAACCGCCGCGTGCTGCAGATGATAGACAACGGACTGGTGGAAGAAGCAAAAACCGTATACCCAAAACGCCATCTGAACAGCCTGCAGACCGTAGGATACCGAGAAATGTTTGCTTATTTTGATGGCGAATATGACCTCAAACGAGCTATTGAACTCATACAGCAAAACACGCGCCATTATGCCAAACGTCAGATGACATGGTTTAGGCGCGATACAAATATACACCGGCTTAATGCCAATGATGATTATGAAAAAAATATACGCTTTATTGACCATTTGTTGCACGCTCATAGCTTGCAAAAAGATTGACGTCAATTTCATCTACGCGCCCGATGCTCCAAGGGCTGGGGAAAAAGTGCAGTTCACCAACCAGTCCTCATCCGGTGAAAATTGGGAGTGGACGTTCGGTGATGGTTCCACTTCGACCCTCAAGTCTCCAAGCCACACCTACAAACGGCCGGGAACATACCGCGTCATACTAAAGGTTGACAAGAAAAATTCTTTAACGGCTACCAAAGAGTTGACGGTGTATGACACTGTTCCTACCTTCACGTGTACGGATACTACGTTCTATATCTTCAAGGACTACACATTCACTGCCTGTGTCTATAACCCGTACAACTATGATGTGAAGTACGAATGGTACAAACCGGAAAATCCGGAAGGTTTACAGTCGCCCTATATGGTAGTGACGGACACTACATGGAAAGCAAGCACATTGCATCTCTATTTTACCCGTCCGATGACCAAGGCACCACTCCTCGGACTACGTGTTATTCTCGATGATGACACAACCTATATTGAGAAGGAGTTTGAAGTGCTCAACCGCACAACGAATTCGATAGCGTTACTCACATCCGACGAAGGCTATTACCGGCAGCGTATCTTCGGAGACCGCGCTGAGCGCGCGAAAGAGGATATGTCCGCCGCAGTGCAATTGGAGATAGAGCAGGATACCGCGCAGACCTATAACGGTTATCTCTTCACACTATCCGAGTTGAGTGCTGTCTTCCCGGGTTTGCAGGGATTCCATATTGCCAACCGTAAGATTTATTACCGGATGGACGGGCTATGGGTCGCGAATATCGATGGTGCATATCCTGTTGAGATAGATGAGCGTAGTTGCTTTGCTATGACGCTGGATACCAAAGATAATCGTATCTATTGGGCGAATGAGGAAGGTGTATGGTATATGCCTTTCGTCGGCTCGGACAACAACAAGTTTGTCTCCACGCCCGTCTTACTCAATACTATGACTAACGTAATCAAACTCGCCGCGGACGGCGAACCCAAATAATGCAACCGGATTATATATTTGAAACTTCATGGGAAGTGTGCAACCGCGTAGGCGGTATCTATGCTGTCTTGAGCACACGCGCCGCATCCATGCAGGCGGAGCATCCTGATAAAGTATTCTTCTTCGGTCCCGATTTCGGCGACCATAGTAATATTTATTTCAAGGAAGACAAACGTCTGCTCAAAGAGTGGTCAGCGGTTGTTAGCCGTTCATCTCTGAACATTCCCATTCGTATAGGACGCTGGCAGGTACCGGGAGAACCGATAGCTATTCTGCTGAAGTTCGATTCGCTCTGGCCGCAGAAAGATGCCATTTATGCCTGGGCGTGGGATAAATTCCAAGTACAAAGCCACGCCGCATATGGCGACTATGATGAGTCGTGTATGTTCGGCTATGCCGCGGGTATGATCATGGAATCCCTGTATCAATGGCTAACGGCCAATAGCCAACAGCCGAAGGCTAAAGTCTGCGCGCACGCCAACGAATGGCAGACAGCCTTCTCTATCTTCTATCTTCGCGACCATTGTCCGGCGATAGCCACCCTTTTCACAACGCACGCAACGGGTATCGGACGCTCCATCGCGGGCAACGGGAAACCGCTGTATGACTGCTTTGAAGGTTTTCATGGTGACCAGATGGCGCAGGAGTTGAACATGGTTTCCAAGCACTCGGCGGAGAAACAGGCGGCGCATTGGGCAGACTGTTTCACGACGGTCAGCGACATCACAGCACGCGAATGCAAGCAATTGCTCGATAAGCCGGTGGACATCGTCACGCCGAATGGTTTTGAACCCACCTTCGTACCCAAAGGAAAGGCCTTTGACCAGAAGCGTCGCGAGGCACGTGAGTTGCTCCGTAAAGTGGCAGGGGAACAGTTAGGCGGTGTCGTGCCGCAGAACGCACTCTTTGTGGCTATCTCAGGACGACTGGAATGGAAAAACAAAGGTGTTGATGTGTTTGCATCCGCTCTGGATAAACTGGCACAGAAGATTTACCACAGCGACCAGCCGGAGCGCGAAGTAGTGGCGTTCGTTATGATACCGTATCTGGACCGTGCACCTTCCCGCAAAGGCAAGGTGAGTGCCGTATTCGTGCCATATTATCTCGATGGTCAGGACCCTCTGTTCGGTAAGACCTATTACAACCTGCTCATCGGTATGGATGTTACCGTGTTTCCGTCATACTATGAGCCGTGGGGCTACACGCCGCTGGAGTCCTGCGCTTTCCATGTGCCGACAATAACAACATCGTTGGCTGGCTTCGGCGCCTGGGCTGCGCAACAGAAAGACCAATACGGCGTCGTGGTGGTAGACCGCAATGACTCTAACTTCGACGAAGTGGCTGAGCACATTGCACAAGACTTGCTCCGCTTTGACCGTCTGGATAAAGAGGAGAAAGCTCATGCGCGTGAAGCAGCCGCAGCCCTTGCCAAGCTCGCCGACTGGAAGCATTTCTTCAAGTATTACCGCAAGGCTTATGATATAGCATTAAAGAACGCAAAAAAACGAAACAAGTAATATGAAAAATCTGCGATTTCTGGCAGCTACGCTGCTTCTCATGACCCTTTCATCTCTCTCTACGGCTTACGCCTGCACGAATTTCCTTGTCGGGAAACTGGCTTCCGCGGATGGTTCCACTATGATTTCCTATGCCGCCGATTCCTATGGCATGTTCGGATATCTTAATTTCACACCGGCTGCAGACTATCCGGAAGGGGCGATGCGCGAAGTCAAAGACTGGGATACCGGTCGTCCGCAAGGCTCTATCCCGCAAGTGGCGCACACTTATTCGGTGGTGGGAAATATGAATGAACACCAAGTAACCATCGGCGAAACCACTTGGGGCGGTCGTGAAGCACTGTGGGACACTGTCGGCATTGATTACGGAAGCCTTATTTACATCGCTCTGGAGCGCAGCAAAACCGCTCGCGAGGCTATCGAATGGTTCATTACCCTTGTCAATGAATACGGATATGCATCGGAGGGCGAGTCTTTCTCTTTCGGAGACCCGAACGAGGTGTGGGTTATGGACCTCATCGGCAAAGGTCCCGGCCAAAAAGGCGCTAACTGGGTAGCTGTTCGTATTCCCGATAATGCTATCTCGGCGCACGCCAATCAGGCGCGTATCACTACCTTGCCTCAAGGAAAAGTCAAACTGAGCAAAGAGCAGAAACGCCTGGAAAAGAAACTGAACTGCGTGTGCCACGGCGACTGGATGTGGGACAAGAACCTCATCGCTTTCGCCCGCGAAAAAGGTTATTTCAACGGAGAAGACAAAGATTTCTCTTTCCAAGCAGCATACAACCCGTTCGATTTCAGCGGACTCTACGTGTGTGAGGCTCGCGTATGGTCGTTCTTCCGCCATTTCAGTAGCGATATGGACAAGTATTTCGATTATGCCACCGGCAAGACATTCCGCGAAACAAACGGCAAGGACGCCGGCGAACATATGCCGCTATGGATTATTCCGGAGCGTAAGGTTAGTGCACAGGATATGAAAGAGTGCATGCGTGACGAATATAGAGGCACGCCGCTCGACATCACACAAGGCACTGATGCTGGTCCTTGGAATAGCAAATTGCGCTATGGTAGTTTGGGATTCACACTCGATTCCGTGCAATATTGGTACGAGCGTCCAACAGCCACCCAACAGACTGCATGGTCCTTCGTATCGCAGATGCGCAGCAATAATCGCTATGGCATCTTCTGGTTTGGAGTGGATGATGCGGCTTGTAGTTGCTATACGCCGATGTACAGTTGCATCAACCATGTGCCGGAGTGCTTTGCCGAAGGTAACGGAGATAGTTATACCTTCTCGCCTACGAGCGCTTGGTGGACCTTTAATATGGTAGCCAACTGGGCATACACCAAGTATAATCGTATGTACCCGCATATTCGGGAGTTGCAGCAAGCATGGGATGATAAGTTCAACACACAGATAGCCGGTGTCGATGCCGAAGCAGCCGAGCTGAGTGACGCGGACGCGCGCGCGTTCCTTACTTCATATTCATGCTCGCAGGCTGAGAATTTGGTTGCCGATTGGCAAAGGTTATACTTCTATCTCATCACTAAATTCATCGATGGTCAGGAGCGAAAGGAGAAAAACGGACAATTCATACGCAATTCGTACGGCCAGTCTACCGGCCCGAACAGAATTTCCTTCCCGGACCATTACCTCCGTGCAATAGCTCCGGAAGTGATACATGAATAAAAGAAAAAGTCCGCGCCTGCGGACTTTTTTCGTATGGTATGACGTTTGTTTAGAAGCGGTAACTGAAACTTACAAACCATCCCCACTCGGACATGTATTGCTTGAGTTGCGGATGTTTTATCAAACTATTCAGACCAAAGTCATATCCTGACTGCAGACGATAGCAGTCCCATTCAAGGCCGCCACCCAAGCCCCATTGTATATTTGCACGGATGAGCTCATCCGCCATGCGGTCATAGGCAGATGTCTTAATCCCTTGGTTCTCCAGCCATTGTTTGGTGCCATCACTCAAATGCGGTTCCATGTAGTCGTTCTCTGCCAAACCAATGTGCAGCTGCGGACCGGTATAAAAGAACATGTTCAGTTGCTTCCATAGCGGAACAGTATAATACACGCGAACCGGTACCGTCAAATTATGCTCCACCACGCGGTGCTTGATATATTCCATCTGCAGCGATGGCGCATCTTGGCTGCGGAAGTGCTGTTCATTGCGACCGGCTACAAGCGTATAGAGGAGACCTGTTTGAAGTCCGAAATGCAGAGGCAGTTTGAATGTAAAAGTGGCTCCCACGCGCACGCCGTGCAAATACATATCAGGAAACAAGATATCGCGTGAACGCTGCCAATGCTGCACATATCCGGCCTCGATGCGGTACTCCACACCAAACTGATAGCGCTCCACATCCTCTTGCTTGCGTGTCGGATCAAAGAACGTGTTGTCTGCTATCTGCATCGCCGGTTGAGGAACGTCATCTGCCCACGCAGCCGCCGTCCCGAGCGCCAAAACAATACAAAGATATCCTAACCGCTTCATGATAATTCTGTTTTTTTGCTAAGACGCAATTAATAATTAAGAGCAAATACCACTCGGCCTGCTGATGGTTTGCCGGTCACCATGCAGACGCCCGGCTCGTTCTTGTGACCGGGAAGGTCTGCCAACGGGATGCAACGAATCGTTGCTTTGGTCTCATCTTTGATGCGCTGCTCTGTCTCGGCAGTGCCATCCCAATGGGCGAGAAGGAATCCTCCTTTTTTCAACTCCTCCTTGAATTCGTCGTAGCTATTCACCTCACGGGTATTTGCAATACGGAAGTCAAGCGCTTTTTGGAGCAGATTCCTCTGAATATCTTCCAGCAGAGATTGTATCTTTTCCACGATTCCATCGATAGAAATCGTCTCCTTGGTCTGTATATCTCGCCGTGCAATCTCGATGGTGTTGTTCTCCAGATCGCGTCCGCCCATCGCCAAACGAATAGGCACTCCTTTCAGTTCGTAATCTGCGAATTTATATCCCGGAGTATATTTCTCGTCGGTATCCACCTTAACGCGAATGCCAAGGGCTTTCAATTGATCAGCAATCGGATTGAGTTTGACAAGCAGTTTATTGAGGTCATCCTCTTTCTTGAAGATGGGCACAATAACCACCTGAATAGGAGCCAGATGCGGCGGAAGAACCAGTCCGTTGTCATCGGAGTGCGTCATTATCAGCGCACCCATCAGTCGTGTGGAAACGCCCCAGCTGGTTGCCCACACATACTCATATTTGTTCTCTTTAGATAGGAACTGCACATCGAATGATTTGGCAAAGTTTTGTCCTAAGAAATGGCTTGTTCCTGCTTGCAATGCCTTTCCGTCCTGCATCATAGCCTCGATACATGCAAAATCGGCATATACATCCAGCATCTGGCGAGCGTAATCCTCTGCCTCTTCTTTTGTAGCATGAGCTGTATGCCCTTCTTGCCACAGGAATTCAGCCGTACGCAAGAATAGGCGCGTACGCATCTCCCACCGCATCACATTGCACCATTGGTTACAAAGAATAGGGAGATCGCGATAGGATGAAATCCAATTCTTGTAAGTACTCCATATAATCGTCTCTGAGGTAGGACGAATAATCAACTCCTCCTCCAGTTTGGCTTGCGGGTCAACCACCACGCCCCGGCCATTCGGGTCGTTCATCAAACGATGGTGTGTCACCACGGCGCATTCCTTGGCAAAGCCCTCTACGTGCTCAGCCTCTCGGCTAAGGAATGACTTGGGAATGAGAAGCGGGAAATAGGCGTTCTTTACACCTTTCTCTTTAAAGCGACGGTCCAATTCCGCCTGAATCGTTTCCCAAATAGCATAGCCATAGGGTTTAATTACCATACATCCGCGAACTGCACTCTGCTCAGCCAAATCAGCCTTCACCACCAGTTCATTGTACCACTTTGAATAGTCCTCGCTACGAGGCGTTAGTTTCTGAAAATTTGCCATATATTGCCTTTTGGATTGAATCGTTTTTAAAAATCGGGCACAAAGGTACGAAAAATTTTGCATATATCAAAATTATTTTGTAATTTTGCATGCAAAAATCACCATATATGAAAGGAAAATATTTTATTCTTGGTTGTATTATGTTTGCAGCATGTACCCAAAAAAGTCCGATTAAATCGGAAGAAAATACTCCTTTAGGCGTGCAACAAGCATGGGCGTTATGGACGAACGAAGATGGTTCGCAAGAGGAGTTTGAACAGTTGGTGGAGACCTATTATTGCCAAAACGACAGTGAACGGCAAGTTTTGTTCGAATCTCTGAGCCGCATCTTCGAGCAAATTTTTCAGTCCGGCGATATGCTGATGGTGGAGTTGCTTCGTCCCACGCAATTGACGAATGCCGCCGAACCGCAAAGTAGCGACTGGATTATGTCCGGCTATAGTCCATTGGCGCATTTCTCGGACGATATGTTTGCCAACAAACTTGCATTTGTCACCATTATGAATTTCCCGCATTACAGTTTGGAGGAAAAGAATTTGTTAGGCCATAACTGGAGCAGGCAAGAATGGGCGTATGCGCGGATGGGCGACATCTTCACCACACGCGTGCCGGCGGAGGTGAAGGCGCGCATGGCTCAAGTGCTTGCCGATGCAGAGAACTATATAGCCGATTATAACATATATATGGGTAACCTGCGGACGGAGGACGGCAGACAACTATGGCCGAATGACAAGATTCTGCTTAGTCATTGGAATCTGCGGGATGAATTGAAAGCTCTATATCCCTCCAATAATCTCGAAGAGAGAGGCGCCAATCGCGAAAAACAGGAGATGATTTACAAAGTGATGCAGCGCATTGTGGAGCAAAGCATACCTCAAGAAGCCGTCAATGGCAGTAATTTCATATGGCAGCCATACGATCTCGAAACAACAGAAAAGCATGAACCGTATACGCGCTATGAAAAAATATTGAATATCGCGCATGCCTATTTCGAGGAAGATGCCTACTGCCCTACCGCTCCTACGGGCATACAGCGGAATTTCGAAGAGGGTGTAGAGATTCCTGCAGCAGAATTGGATAGTCTCTTCCGCGCCTTGATAAGCTCCAAGCAGGTGGCACAAGTAGCGGATATCATCCGGGAGCGCCTGGGAAGAGAATTACGTCCGTACGATATATGGTATGACGGCTTCAAAGCACGTGCTTCATTAAACGAAGATGAACTAAGCGCACAGACACGGAAATTATACCCCGATGCTGAAGCATTTGCCAGCCATATGCCGATGATGCTGGAGAAGATGGGATTTTCTCCGATGAAATCGAAAGAAATATCCTCTCATATCGCAGTGGAACCGGCGCGTGGTTCGGGGCATGCATGGCCATGCTTGGGACGTAATGAGGACGCACGTCTGCGCACTCGTATTCCGGCAACCGGCATGGACTATAAAGGATACAATATTGCCGTCCATGAGTTCGGGCATTGTGTAGAACAAGTGCTGGATATGTATTTCATCGATTATTATATGCTATCCGGCGTACCCAATACAGCCTATACGGAAGCTAGCGCATTCCTATGGCAGCATCGTGATTTACAGTTGTTGCCGGATGCACGAATAGGAAACGGCATCGCCAATCCGGATGAGGTGCTCGATCAGTTCTGGTCTATGTATGAGATAATGGGCGTTAGCTTGGTCGACATGGCCATGTGGCAGTGGATTTATAGGCATCCTAACGCGAGCGCAAAGGAGTTGTGCGAGGCGACACAGCAAATTGCCAAAGAAATATGGAATGCGTATTACGAGCCGGTGCTGGGCGAGCATGACTGTATCCTGCTGGCCATTTACAGTCATATGGTGAATTCACCGATGTACCTGCCTAATTATCCGTTAGGTCATATCGTACAATACCAATTGGAGGAGCATCTGGCGCAATACAAAACGCAAGCGGAATTTGCCGATGAATACGCACGAATTTATCAGTTAGGACGGCTCACTCCGAAAGAATGGATGATTCAAGCCGTAGGCGAGGCGCCATCCATCGAACCTATTCTCCGCGCAGTGGATACGCTTTGCGAAGTGCCTCAAAAGCAGTAGGGGAGGCTTTGAGTTGCGCAGTTATAGCAGCGAGCCAATGCTTGCTGCTATTTTGTTTGCGGGATGGATGAACAGAAGAATAAGGGTATTGGGATATATCCAATACAGGCAAACCAAAATGCCCTGCTATAGCATCCAGACACATCTGCGTAGCATTACGCTTGCCCTGCACGGAATAGCCGGCTATATGCATCGAAGCCAGGAAAGAATGCTGCAGCACTTCGGTATTTATATGGGGTTCGTTTTCCCATGTGTCCAGTATATAAGGATGACCGCTATGTAAAAGTGCTTGCTCGTCCGCTATTCCGCCCCGCGCTGCATTGATAATGAGTGCGTGAGAACGGCATTTGACCAAAAAAGCCTCATTGCATAGATGATACGTGGGATTTTCGCCATTGACTGTGAGGGGCGTATGAAATGTGATAATATCGCATTTCTCTGCGATTTCATCGATCGTAACGCCTATCCCCTTCGGCGGATCGTTTAGCAGGACAGCATATCCGTTCCGTTCTGCCATTTTGGCCACTAATGAGCCGACATGTCCTACCCCCACTATCCCTATCGTTCGGTGGGCGTTGGGAGGTAAGCGATGACTGTCTTGAGTCTCTGCAAGGGCTTCTTCTATATAGTCGCACACAGCCTGGGCATTACATCCGGGGCAGGACATCCATCGGATGCCGTGTTTCTCACACCATGCGGTATCAATGTGGTCATATCCTATGGTAGCCGTGCAGACCATTTGCACGTTGGAATCGGATAATAACGCCTCGTCCACTCGCGTGCGCGTCCGCACAACCAGCACATCGGCATCCTGCACAGCACAAGCATCTATTTCGCTCGATTCCATCGGCAGAACATCCACATTCGGCCATCCTTGATGAACGGCATCCGCGAGAAATGGAATATCCTTGTCAACGACGATTTTCATAGATGTCTCACACCTCAATATTTGATATTGTCAATCAGCCGTACCGGTCCGCAATAGACGGTCACACAACCGATGGCGTTCGCAAAGGTATTGGTGGGCAGCAGTGTTTTCTGGTCCACAATCTCGTAATACTCCACTTCCAGTCCCTCCACGGCATTGATAGCATCAATCACGCGCTTTTGTACGCCGGCTACCGTTGCATCGGCCTCTTTCGCCCATTTCAACGAAGCAAATAGGGTCTTGGAGATTGCCAGGGCAGTCTCTTTCTCTTCTGCAGAAAGACGTTCATTACGGCTGGAGAGTGCCAGACCGGATTCCTCACGCACAATAGGACAGTCAATGATTTGCAAAGCGCCAAATGTGCCTGCCATAGAACTACGCTCTACCATATGGTGAATGATAGCGAGCTGCTGGAAATCTTTCTCGCCAAAATAGGCTTTATCTGGTTGCACAAGATAGAAGAGGCGGCTGACCACTTGCACCACTCCATTGAAATGCCCCGGACGCATCTTGCCCTCCATCACTTTGTCCAATCCGGCAAAATCAAACTCAAAGGTGGTATTCATCTCCTCTGCCGAATACATCTCTTCGGGGGTCGGTGCAAACACATACTGCGCTCCAATGGACTGCAGCAATTGCGCATCGCGCTCTATATTCCGCGGATATTTGGCGAGATCCTCTTTGTTGTTGAACTGCGTCGGGTTGACAAAGACGGAGACAAAGCACACGTCATTATCCTTTACGGCATTTTTTACGAGACTGGCATGCCCTGCATGAAGGGCACCCATAGTAGGCACAAGTCCTATGGTCTTTTTAGCTCCTTTGCAAGCCTTTACTACGGCTTGTAAGTCCGATTTTGTAGTAATAATTTGCATTTTTTCTATCATTATTATCAAAAAAACATGCAAAGATAAGATTTTTTTTGCATATGTCAAAATTTTTTTGTAATTTTGCAGTGCGAAAATGTGTATATGCCTATGAAAGAGCCGAAACGCATCCTATTTATCTCTCAAGAGATATGCCCCTACCTGGCAGAAGAGACTCCTATTCGTCTGCTCAATCGCCAGTTGCCGGAGTACTTCCAGGGCCATGGCTATGAGACGCGCACGTTCATGCCCAAATTCGGAGACATCAACGAGCGCCGTAACCAATTGCATGAGGTGATTCGTCTCTCAGGCATGAATCTGATTATTGAGGAGTCGGACCATCCGCTATTGATAAAAGTAGCCTCTATCCAGTCGGCTCGCATTCAGATTTATTTCATTGATAACGATGATTTATTCCATCGTCGCAAGGGCGTGGCGGACGAAAAAGGCATTGAGTATTCCGACAATGACGACCGTGTTATTTTTTATGCTCGCGGCGTGATTGAGACCGTTAAGAAACTGCGCTGGACGCCGGATATCATTGTATGCTCCGGTTGGATGAGTGCATTAGCTCCGCTCTATCTGAAGAAAGCGTTCAATGACGAGCCGTTCTTTGCCAATTCAAAGATTGTGCTGATGTTGGATGACAACGAGTATGTAAAAGCATTCCCCACCAAGTTCAGCGATAAATTGCGTATTGTGGGCATCAACAACACGGATGTCCGTTCGCTAGCCGGTTTCCCCGTTGGATACGAGGAATTGATGCGTTTGGCGGTTGATTATTCGGATGCTGTTGTGTATGCTATGCCGAAGGTCAATCAGCGGGTGGCGAACTATGCCGAAACGAAAGGAATACCTATTTTGACGTACGAAGAGACGGAGAATCTGAATGATGCTTGCAAGCGTCAATGGGATTTCTATCAAACATTATTGGACACGAAAACAACGGAAGATGCGTAAGCGTTTAGCGTTCATAGGGGTGTTAGTGGCTATTGTGTGCTGCTGGACGGCATGCAAAGGAGATGTAACTACCACGGGCGAATCTATCTTGGACCCGGATGACCAGATAATCGTGCTGGTCGATACGTTTGCGCTCCAGTCCGGTATCATGAGTAGCGAAGCTATCACGTTGCAGGCCGATTCGTTCCTGTTAGGTGAGATTGATACCGATTATGGCGTTCTCCGCGCATCCATTCTGACGCAGGTGGCTTGCCCGGAAGGATTTCGCTATCCGGAGGGGTTTGTGGTCGATTCTATCTGCCTCTTTCTGTATTATTCCAGTTGGGTAGGCGATGACAATTCGCCGATGTCCATCAACGCCTATATGATGGATAAGCAGACTTTCCGCTACTCGGGCACCTATAATTCGGATTTGAAGATAGAGGATTACTGCACGCGCGACAAGAGTATTCTGACCAACCGCCGCATTGTGATTGCCTCGGAGAAACGCGACTCTATCCAGGATAGCAACGGAAACTATGTACCTATGGTCCGTATGCGTGTGAATGATGATTTCGAGCAGTATTTCGGGAAGATAACATCGTTTACCAGCCAGGAAGAATTCAACGAGCAGTTCAAAGGCCTGTTGCTGGAGAGTTCCTTCGGTTCTTCCACCGTATTAAACGTAACCGATGTGGCGTTTGGCGTGTATTATCATTTCTCGTATAGCAAGAACGGCCGTGATACAATAGTGGACGATATGAAGGCTTTCTATGCCAACTCTGAGGTCCGCACAATCAACCATTTCGCTTACCAGGATAAGGAGCAATGGGTGGAAGAGCTTCGGAAAGACTCCGATGTCTATGATTATATTGTCGCGCCCGCGGGCGTATATACGCGCCTGCGCTTTCCTATTAAAAAGATCTCGGATGTCATCATCCATAATATGTGTAACCCGCGGTCGGGAGATACTATCAAGCGTCCGTATGTCAACAAAGCTGAGGTACGCGTGGCTGTGGAGAACAAGTTCACCGGTGCGAGTAGCGAAAGAGGGCGTGATAACTGGTTGCAGCCTGCCGATCATATGCTGTTGATTCGTGAGGAGAGTGCGCCGCGGTTCTTTAGGAAGAAAGAATTGCCGTCTGATACATGCGCCTTGCTGTGTGCCTTGACATCCGGTGTGGACTCTTTGGGAAACACCATCTACTACTATACCTATGATATGTCCGATTTGCTGACCAATTATTTGCATCCTCTGCTTGCAGATAAGTCGGGTAAGGAGACCCGCGACTCCATACTGAATATGGTATTAGTGCCGGTGACGGTAGGAACAACTATTACGAACACGTCTGCTACGGCCATCACATCGGTGAGAGAGCAGCAGACGATGTCAGCCACTCAGATACGCTCTGCGAAGAACGGAATGAAGTTTGAAATTGTGTATTGCGGATTTTAGACAGCGTTCTGCAACCGATACAAATCTGTACGCTCAAGTTTCTCTTGGGCGTATTTTTTTGTCACGGTGAACGATTGAGAGGTGCCGTCCTGCTTGTGGGTCGGCAGCTCGAACATCACATCGGTCATAACGGCTTCCATCAGACCGCGCAGACCGCGAGCGCCAAGCTTGTACTCCAAGGCTTTATCTACGATGAAATCGAGCGCATCGTCATCAAACGTGAGCTCCACATTATCCATCGCCATCAGTTTCTTGTACTGCTTGGTCAGGGCGTTCTTGGGTTCGGTGAGAATGTTTCTCAGCGCCTCGCGGTTTAAGGGGTTAAGGTAGGTGAGCACCGGCAGACGGCCGATTATCTCGGGTATCAGCCCGTAGGACTTCAAATCCTGAGGTGCAATATATTGGAGCAGATTATTGCGGTCGATACGCTCTGCCTCCTGCTGGGCGTTAAATCCGATAACCTGCGTATGCATACGCTGGGAAATCGTACGCTCGATGCCGTCGAATGCGCCTCCGCAGATGAAGAGGATATTTTTCGTATCCACATGAATTAGTTCCTGGTCCGGATGCTTGCGTCCGCCTTGAGGCGGCACGTTGACTACGGAACCTTCGAGCATCTTCAGCAGGCTCTGCTGTACGCCCTCTCCGCTCACATCGCGGGTAATGGACATATTCTCCGACTTACGGGCAATCTTGTCGATTTCATCGATAAAAACGATACCCCGCTGCGCCTTCAGCACGTCATAATTGGCATCCTGCAGCAGACGGACAAGCAGCGACTCCACATCTTCTCCCACATAGCCGGCCTGCGTGAGCGCTGTGGCATCGCCGATGGCGAAAGGCACTTTGAGCAGTTTGGCGATTGTGCGGGCAAGAAGCGTCTTGCCTGTGCCGGTGGAACCAACCAGCAGGATATTGCTTTTCTCTATCTCCACGTCATCATTCGTTATCTCCTGCAGCAGGCGTTTATAGTGGTTATAAACGGCCACGGAGAGGAAGCGTTTTGCCGCATCCTGACCGATCACATAGAGGTCGAGAAAGTCTTTTATCTCCTGTGGCGTAGGAAGCGTGTCCATGCTGAGCGAACCGGCGCTGCGGTTCTTATCACGGGCCAGGACAATCTTATGCCCGGCTTCGATACACTCATTGCAGATAAGCGTGTCGTTGTCTATGCCGGAGAACATTTCCGGCATGACACGACCGCAGAAACTGCATACACGTTCACGCTTCCTTGCCATAGCAGAATCAATTATTTAGCCTCTTTCTTCTCAGCGCGTTTTGCCTGTGCCATCTGGATGTCATAAGCAATCGGCGATGCGATGAACAGGGACGAATACGTACCTACAATCACACCCATGAGGAGGGCGAATACGAAGCCTTGGATGGTCTCGCCGCCGAATACGAAGATGGCAAGCAAAACCACGAAGGTAGACATAGAGGTCGAGAACGTACGGCTGAGAGTATTGTTCAACGCGTCGTTGATGTTCACGTGCTTCTCGCGCTTCGGATAGAGCGTGTTGTACTCACGTACACGGTCGAAGATGACCACGGTATCGTTGATAGAATAACCGATTACGGTCAGGATAGCTGCGATAAACGCTTGGTCAATCTCCATGGAGAAAGGCATAATCTTCCAAAGGATTGCATAGAGGCCAAGGATGATCACTGTATCGTGTGCCAAAGCCACCAATGCACCTACCGAGTACGCGAAGTTGCGGAAGCGGAGGAGGATATAGAGGAAGATTACCACCAATGCAGCCAAGACAGCCCAGATAGCGCTGGTGGTGATATCGTCTGCGATAGCCGGACCCACTTTCTGGCTCGACATGATACCTACTTCGGCGTTCGAATCGGTCGAACGGAAGTCATCGAAGGTGATATCCTCGCCCAGGAACGGCTTGCAACCCTCGTAGAGAAGTGCTTCAATCTGCTCGTCTGCCTCTGCCGTCTCCTCGTGGATACGATAGTTGGTGGAGATACGAACCTGGTTAGCGTCGTTACCATAGGTGATGACGTTCAGACCGAAGGTCTCGTCCTCTTCCAGCGTTGCTTTGAACACGTTCTCCAGGCTCTCGCGGACGTCCTGCGTATTGATGCTGTTGTCGAAACGAACAACATAGTTACGACCACCCGAGAAGTCGATACCGAGGTTCAGTTTACCGAAGATATGCGGCTCCAGACCAAGGACAGCGAAGATGATAACCGCACCGGAGATGCAGTAAGCCACCTTACGAGCTTTCACGAAGTCAAAATGCATATTCTGCAGGAAGTTCTTCATCAGCGCGGTGGTGAAGCTCAGCTCCTTAGCGCCTTCTTTCTTGCTGTAGTCTTCGAGCAACAGACGGGTGATGAACACAGCCGTGAGGAACGAAGAGATGATACCGATCATATAGGTAACGGCGAAGCCCTTGATAGGACCGGTACCGAAGATGGCCAGAATTGCACCGGTGAGGAACGAAGTCACGTTCGCATCCACGATAGCGCTGATGGCGCCCTTGAAACCGTCTTCGATTGCCTTACGCATACCCTTACCGCCGCGCAACTCCTCACGGATACGCTCGTAGATAAGCACGTTCGCATCCACCGCACAACCCATCGTCAGCACGATACCGGCAATACCCGGCAACGTCAATACAGCGGAGAACGATGCGAGGATACCCAGCAGCAGGAATACGTTGCAAACCAATGCAGCATCGGCGATGAGGCCCGGAATCCAGCCATAGTAGAAAATCATGTAGATGAGGATGAGCACAAAGCCCAGAACGAACGACCACAGACCGGACTGAATTGCCTCACGACCGAGCGACGGACCTACCACACTCTCCTCGATGATACGAGCAGGAGCCGGCATCTTACCAGATTTCAGAGTGTTAGCAAGGTCTTTAGCCTCTTCTACCGTGAAGTTACCGGTTATTTGGCTGTTACCGCCCGCAATCTCATTCTGCACGGTCGGGAACGAATATACATATCCGTCCAGCACGATAGCCACCGATTTGCCGATGTTGTCTTTGGTCAGACGTTGCCATGTCTTAGCACCCTCTGCGTTCATCGACATCGATACGTTTGCATAAGCGCTGAACTGCGAGAAGTCTGCGCGAGCATCGGTAATCACGTCGCCTTCGAGCGAAGCACGACCGTCACGCTGAGCCTTGAGTGCTACCAGCTGGTAGTATGCGTTAGCCTCGTCGATAGCCTTTACCGTCCAGTAGAAGCGTGCGTCACGCGGCAGAACGGCTTTCGCAATCTGCGAGTTGAGCATTGCGTTTACTTTTGCGGTGTCCACATAGTGAACCGTACCGATTACCGGACCGCGGTATGCCTGACCTGCCTGGTTTACAGACGGGTTGAGGATTGCGAAGAGCGGGTTGTTCTTCTTGTATTCGGCAATCTGTGCAGCTTGGTCTGCCTCGAGCGCTGCGCTGTCGGTACCCAGGTTATCTACCAGGTCTGCGAGCTCAGCGTTGGCATCGGTATTGGTTTCTGCCTTAATCTCCTCTGCTTTCACCTCTTCAGCAACATCCTCTTTCGGAGCGGAAGCGGCGAACTCACGGTTGATCTGAGCCAGCATCGGCAGCAACTCGGCAGCCTCGTAGGTCTCCCAGAACTCAAGGTTAGCAGAACCCTGGAGCAGTTTACGAACACGCTCCGGCTCTTTGATACCCGGAAGCTCGATCAGGATACGGCCCGGCTGAGCCAGCTTCTGAATGTTCGGCTGTACCACACCAAAGCGGTCGATACGCGTACGGA
The DNA here is from genome assembly GCA_900317345.1 of uncultured Bacteroidales bacterium. GTDB lineage: Bacteria > Bacteroidota > Bacteroidia > Bacteroidales > Paludibacteraceae > Colicola. Next base: position 25,628 of record ONGK01000034.1, read on the forward strand.
GCACGTTGAACGAGTTCTGAATAGCGCCGTCCACTTCCTCGCGGATCACTTTCTCTACCTCGTCATTGGTCGACGTCAGCGTCACTTTGTCCTTCAGCTCGAAGGTCGAGAAGATAGATGCCAGTTGTCCGTTCGGGTCAACCTCTTTGTACGATTCGATGAAAAGGGTTACGAAATCAGCGCCGCTGGATTTCTGTTTCTGGCGAGCCAGAGCCATAGCCTCTTTGTAGTTCGGAGTCTCGTTGTGACCGCTCAGAGCGTCGAGAATGTCCGGAACAGAAACCTCCATCGTCACGTTCATACCGCCCTTCAAGTCCAGACCGAGGTTAATCTCTTTCTCGCGGCACTCCTTGAGCGTGTAACCAAACCAAACTTTCTTAGCAGCAATCGAGTCCAAGTACTGGTACTCCTTAACTGCATCGCCTGCCGCATACTCCTTGGCTGCCTTGTCATAGTGGCTGGTCACCAACGAGAACGACAGGTAGAAGGCGCATACCAATGCAAGGCACACCGCCAAAATTCTAACAAGTCCTTTGTTTTGCATAATTGTTTTGTTGTATTTAAATTTTTTATATATGCTATTTATCGTGTGTTCGCGACGCGAGCATACGCGTACGCTACACAAAAAGCGTGCAAAGGTACTGCTTTTTTCTGAATTAACCAAATTTTTCTTTACTTTTTTACAAAAAAAGAACTTTATTCGGTGTTTTCGGAACCGTTAGGCAGCAACTCTGCGTTCTTTATGCGCTCATAGAGGCTTTCTTCTCTTGATAAATCATAGCACGAACGAAGGCCGGCAACTGCGAGTAACGTTTCTGAGCACCTGTCGATTTATCTATCGGAGCCATCGAGTCCGGACGGGAACCTTTGACGCTCCACGATTGTGCCTCGAAACGCACTTGCCAGACCGCACGCTTCTCCGCGTCGGCAAGTTCATTCTTGGCTTGCAAACATACCTCGCGCCATAAATCGTGATAAGCCAATTCCTTACCGCGCATCGGATGACGCTTGAAATCACGAGGGTTCGCAATAAAATAGGCCTCTTGCCTTCCATAACCTGTGATACGACCGCGCGCATCCCGATAGATTTTCTGCCGGGCTATCAAACCGCTCTTTGACATCGCCCCGCGAATCCCCTCTATCGCCGGATTAAATGCAATCTTTGCCACTTCTCTCTCCTTTCTTATTTTTTGTTATCTTCTCTCCTATCTTTGTTATAATTCTTCCTTATCTTTACTCGGATTCTTTCTTATTTCATTATTTGCTTCCTACCAACTCCCTTCCCTGCTCCTTCTAACTTCGAATCAATCTTATATTTTTCCCATGCCGTTTATATGCTTTCGCTATGCTAAACATATGCTATTCTTATGTGATTCATATGTTGTTTATATGCTTTTTTCCTAATCATCACCTAATCATA
>ONGK01000073.1 GCA_900317345.1 uncultured Bacteroidales bacterium
CGTTCTGCACATGGCGGCTGTCGAAGTCATAACCTCCGACAAAGCCGCGCAAGTGGAGATGGTAGTTTTTCATAGCACGGTTTAGGTTTGTGCTGCAAAGGTACTACCATTTACGCGTATGCGAAAAGACCTATATTATTGGGCGTATACGCATGGGATCAAGGCTTTTGGTGCCTTGTAGGTGATGGTGAAGGTGGTGGTGGCGGACTCTCCATCGGGTGAACCCAAATCGCCGGAACTCTCAATGAGAGGGTAAGGCTTCTCTCTGGTGCCAATGAGAAAAGTGCGGTTGTTCGCGTCCGTCACCAACAAAGAAACAGGAACATCCTCCGGAAGAGGAAGGAGTGACTGAAAAGATAGCTCGACCGTTTCATTACCTGCACCGTTCGTGTTGCTACGCGTAGCGACGCAGGAAGGAGCACCGGTAAAGGGAATCTCCACAGAGGGAGAGGACAGATAAACTGGAGCAGAGGAAATGGCTATGAGCGACAGCCCGTCGGGCAGCTCATTGGCATTGATGTATGCCAGCTTTTTTATACCCGGAAGTGAAAAGTATTTGCACATGGAATGAAATGGAATTAAGTGGAACAAATCGGAATAAGTGGGAACGATTATCAAAAATCGTCCCCAAACTTATAGCGAAAAAATCATTTTTTCTTCACTTTCGGCGTTTTACGGTATACATCCCTGCGACGCTGATAGATTTTGAGCAATGTGTTGAAGTTCGTGTCATCGTACTCAATACAGTGATCTTCCATCCATGCGGTGACGAGCAGATCGATCCGGGCAGAGGGCGTTTTGCGTCGCGCCTCATGGATATCCTCAAACAACTCCGACTTGAAGCGATAGCGGATGGTTTCGGCCAAGTGCTCCAGTCCGGACGACGGCATGTAGTTGTAGTATTCCACCGGCTTGCCGGTAAAAGAGGGAATAACGATAGCTATGGTAGCGTCGGAAGGTATCGGTGCGGGCTTGTCGTTCGGCTGCTTGGCAAGGTGCATGTTGATCACGTCAGACTCTTGCGAGTTACGGACAGGAACCACAGGAGTTGGGAAACGATAGATCTCACGCGGACAAACAGCTTTGTCCCGGTTGTGAATTTGTGTACACTCATTGGCATACCATTGCGCCAGATACGGCGGCAGAGACAGATAGATAAGGCAATCTTTCATAAAATAGTTAAAGTTTAGGTTCAAAAACGGTCGCAAAGTTACTAAAATTCTCGGAATTGTGCAAGTCGCACCCCCTGTATAGACTATAAAAAATGCACTCCGTCTATAAAAAATGCAATTTTGATCTGAAAGGCATAAAAAAAGAGGCGCCGACCTTCACAGGCAGGCGTCCTCCGGCAAAACTTTCGCAACAATGAAATCGTAACATGTGTAATCATCATCCTCTTTCGAAGACGATGCAAAAGTACTGCTTTATGAGGACATGGGAAAAGACCTCCGGTCGGGAGGGGCGCCGGAGGTCGTCCAAAAGGAAAGCGGGTTGCCCCGCTTGCCTTAATTCCGGAAGATATGCCCATCGACCTCGGTGTAATCGCCACCCGTATCAAGATTGCGCCATACTGCCGAATAATCAATGCAGCATTGCAGCCACTGCGGCAAGTTCTTGAAGTAGCCGCACTCCTCGCAAAGGTACTCGGCAAAATCTTCTGGGCTATTGTATTTGCCCTCGTAGCGCTCCTCGAAATCTTCGAGCGTGCCCTCATCCCAATAGCTCAGATAAGCCTCGTAAGCCTCGCGGCGTTCCTCACTAAGGGCGGCATATTCTTTGATTTTATCGAACGTGCTTTCGCCCATGCAGCCTTCACAATACCACTGCGACGGGTAGTGCTCGTAATCTTGGAACATGAGTTCCGGCTCGGCTTCGTTGGCGTGCAAACGGTTGCAAAACTCCATAAAATCGTGGTAGTTCTCAAAGGTGGACAAATCAATCCACATGCCGTAAAGGCTGCCGTTGTTGTACTTGGCATACGTGCCACAATAGACTGCCGGATTGCTGTTCTCATAGTGTGCAGCGTGCTCGCGGATTTCGTTCTTGGTTAATGGTTCTCTGTAGTTCATAATGCAAAATTTTTGATTGTTTATAAATGTTAGTTAATTAGTGCCAAACTTGGCTCGTGTACTGAAAATCTTCGTATTCCTCGTAAATATCT